>NZ_JAVRCL010000011.1:0-154138 GCF_034530775.1 Nostoc sp. DedSLP04
ATAATTTCAGTTATTTACTACTTGCTTATGTCGGAAAGTGACAGAAGAGGGATATGAAGAATTCAGAACTTAGGAGCAAAGCCGGAGACGCTTTGCTAAGGCGTCAGAATTCATACTGAATTCTGTACGAGTGGGTGACGAATATTGGTTAAAAGCGAGTGGAATAGTGGGCGGAAAAAATTAAAATATTCTCGCTTTAAAACTCTATCTCTTTATAGGTAGAGTATTCACCAATTCTGAATTGGTGAATTCTGACTCCTGTTTTATTTGGCGAGAATTGCGATCGCCTTGTCCACAGCTTGCAAGGCAGTATTGACTTCCGCCTCTGTAACAATTAACGGTGGCACAAACCGGACTACTTTTGGCCCGGCTGGTACCAGCAATACACCCTCCTTGATAGCAGCATTGACGACATCGGCTGCGGTTATCTCGATGTTGGCTCGTAACTCCAAACCGTTGATTAAACCCCAACCCCGAACTTCGCCAATGTGCTGAGGATATTTTGCTGCGATCGCCTTCAATCCAGTTCGCAACTGTTCGCCCCTGTCTTGGACATTCTGCAAAATATTTTCCCGTTCCAATGTCTGGCAAACACTGAGTGCCACACCACACACAAAAGGATTTCCGCCAAAAGTGCTAGCGTGTTCCCCTGGTTGAAAAACATCGCAAAATTTCTTGCTCATCATTGCACCGATAGGGACACCTCCACCTAAGCCTTTAGCACTGGTGAAAATATCCGGTTCAACGCCGAGATGTTCGTAAGCCCATAATTTGCCGCTACGTCCCATACCAACTTGCACTTCATCGAAAATCAACAAAACGCCAGTTTCATCGCAAATTTGCCGGAGCTTTTTGAAGTAGGCAACATCTCCCGGACGGACACCGCCTTCTCCCTGCAATGGCTCAATCAGAATTGCTGCTACCCGATAATCGCCTTCATCCAACTCGCTAATCGCTACTTCCACAGCGTTAATATCGTTGTAATTTACGTAGTGGAACCCAGGAACCAAGGGATCGAAGTATTTTTGATACTTGGGTTGTGCTGTAGCGGTAATGGTTGCCAAAGTCCGTCCGTGGAAACTGGCATTGGCGGTTAAAATAATCGGTTTTTCAATGTCTAATACTGTGTGAGCGTATTTCCGCGCCAGTTTAATTGCGGCTTCGTTAGCTTCAGCACCAGAGTTGCAGAAAAATACGCGATCGGCACAGGAACGATCGACAAGCCATTTTGCCAATTCACCTTGCTCAGGAATGTAATACAAATTAGAGACATGGTGCAGCTTTTGGATTTGGCGTGTTACCGCTTCTACCATCGCTGGGTGGGCATGTCCTAAAGTACAAGTAGCAATTCCCGCTACAAAGTCCAGATATTCCCGTCCCTGCGTATCCCAAACTTGGCATCCAGCACCCCGTTCTAGGGCTAAGGGAAACCGGGCGTAGGTAGACATGACAGCTTCATTAAAGCTATCTGTATCAAAGGGACTAGATGCTGACCCTGAATCTGGGGGGATGGTGGCTTGGTCAACGAGAGTTTGTAGGCTCACTACCGCTCCTCCTGAAAGTTTTTCATTATATAGTTATTTACTAGTTTCCTAGAAATCCCTAAAAAATACTTTTTATTTAGCACAACTCGTACTTCTTCTTAAACTAACGTTTATATGACCTCAAAGGCCTGGTGGTGGTGAAAAAAACTTTGTACTCAACACTTGAGCAATTTAAAGCCACAGATCCCCGACTTCTTTAAAAAGTCGGGGATCTTCTCGATCGCGATTGACCCAGTAGCCCAACAACCATTTCAAGGTGCATCTTAGCTTTGTGCAAATTCAGCTAGGTTCTCTTGGTCAAACCTATCGGGGTAAGCCATTCTCGTACCTTCCAAGGTTATTTTGATGAGTGCTGCTTGCTCATCTGTGGGTGAATTCATTTCATCTCATCCCTTCAAAAAATTGAATGGCGCTAAGTCCAGGAGATTTTAATCCCCTTCCTTCTCTTAGCTGCCCAAGTGCTAGCTGAGGGAATGCCATCAGAGAAGTAAGGTAGCTGACTTTGTATGCCGCACTGCCTGTAGGTTTAACACCGTATCGACGGCATAAGTCACGTAATTCTGGGATGGTTTTGATTTCTAACTCGGAACGCGTGAACATAAAATAGAGTTACCTCTTGTAAAAGTGGTATCGGTAGGTAACAACTTTTCCAGGGATGATACCTACCGATTTAAACTCTATTTCCTTGTATACATCAAATCAAGCCTTATTTATATCTCTCAACAATGCCTAACCCCAAGGGTAACCCTCAAAATTTTGAATCATCTCAACCAAGTAGAGAGTTAACCGATAATCTGAGTTTCCGGGTTACTAAGGAAATGAAGGAAGAGGTGAAAGCACAAGAAGACCCTCCAGAATTCTGTAGACGCGCTATCCAAGAAGCACTAGATAAGAAAAAAGGTAAGTAGTCCTGAGTTATTGGACTATTAGTATAGATAATTTTAAAGTTAGTAGAAAACTAGAAAAAGTAGGCTAAAAATACTATTTTTACCTCATTCTCAACACTTGAGCAAAAATATCAACGTATCCAAAAAGAGTTGATGGCTGGGGCGATCGCTCTTGGTGGTGTTTTCTTGATTGGCACTTTGTGGTACTGGTTAGTGGAGGGCTGGTCATGGGAAGATGCAGCTTACATGACAGTTATCACTTTGGCGACTGTGGGATACGGAGAGACGCAACCACTCGGTAGTCGAGGACGATTGTTTACAATTGCCCTGATTTTGTTAGGTGTAGTCAATATCGGTTACATTGTCAATAGATTTACAGAAGCGATTATTCAAGGGTACTTTCAAGAAGGAATTCGGCTACAACAACAGAGGCGGTTAATGGAATCCCTATCAGAACATTACATCATCTGTGGATTTAGTCGGACTGGTCGGCAAATTGCCAAGGAATTTCGGACAGAAGGTGTAGCTTTTGTAGTAATTGATTCGGAGACAGAATCAATCCAAAGGGCGCAAGCTGAAGGTTATACAGCATACCAAGGTGACGCTACATTAGATGACACACTCCTAAAAGTTGGTATTGAACGGGCGATGTGTATTGTTGCAGCCCTTCCCTCTGATGCTGAAAATTTATACATCGTCTTGTCAGCAAAAACGCTGAATTCAGGAATTCGGGTGATCGCACGGGCAAGTACAGAAGAAGCTTTGCAGAAGTTACGACGCGGTGGTGCAGATGAAGTGATATCCCCCTATATTACTGGCGGGAAACGCATGGCTGCTGCGGCTCTCAGGCCCCAAGTATTGGATTTTGTAGATGGGATTTTGACTGGTGCAGACCGCCAGTTGTATATGGAAGAATTTTTACTCGACCCTGCTTTTTGTCCTGTTGTGGGTCAAAGTTTGCAAAAGGCGAGATTGCGATCGCAAACTGGAGCATTGGTTCTGGCAATTCACCGTGTTGATGGAACTTTAATCGGTGGCCCCACTGGCGATACGATTTTAATGTCGGGAGACAGACTAATTGGTATGGGTACAGCAGAGCAATTGCGTAGCCTGAATCAAATTCTCGGCCCAATGAATTCCAAGAAACTGCGACGACCGAAAAATAGTTGATTTTATTTAATTACTTTTTTATCCCAATTAGGTATTGGTTGTATAGCACAAGCCTTTGTGGTTAGGACATTAACAGATGATAAAACTTAGACACAACAAGACTTTTCACCCAATCCCCAGCAATGCACTGAGCTTGTCGAAGTGTCACCAGTCCCCAGTCCCTTGCTATATAAATAAGTTGGCACAAGAAAACCAAACTATGTGAAGAAAGATAAACTAGACTAAAACCCTTTTTCCTCCTGCCTGATGCCAACGACAAATTTTTACGCCGACCTACTTAGTCTAATTGCGTAAACAGATTTAGACTTTCCCAAATCGCCGCTCCCGTTGCTGGTAGGCACACAAGGCACGATGAAATTCGGCACGGTCAAAATCGGGCCAGAGAGCATCGGTAATATAAATTTCTCCATAAGCCATTTGCCAGAGAAGAAAATTTGAGAGGCGGATTTCTCCACTGGTGCGAATTAACAAATCTGGGTCAGTAATTCCGGCTGTGTACAAGTGGCTCTCAAACACCTGTTCATTAATTTCATTGGGTTGTAGCACACCTTGCTGGACAAGCTTAGCGATCGCCTGACAAGCTTGTAAAATTTCTTGCCGTCCACCATAATTAGTTGCCACGGAAAACCGGATACCGCGATTATTCTTAGTTTCTTCCATTGAACGAGAAATTTCTTGTTGAAGCGATCGTGGCAGGTCTTGCAAATTCCCTACAAACTTAATTTGAACATTTTCTTCGACCATTTCCCGCAGTTCTTGACGCAAAACTCTTTGAAACAGAGTCATCAAAAAATCTACTTCTTCCTGCGGTCTTTTCCAGTTCTCTGTTGAAAAAGCATAAGCTGTCAACGCCTGAATTCCCCAATCCTGACAACAGCGAAGTAAATCCTTGAGAGCATCTACTCCTCGCTTATGACCCATAATTCGGGGTAGACCCTGACGTTTAGCCCATCGACCATTACCATCCATAATCACCGCAACGTGCTGCGGCAATAATTCTCGTTTTAAATCGGTAGGTAAATCTTGCAGTTTAGTTTGTTGTAGTGTCATTTTTTATCTCGAGAAGCGGTCGATGGTAATCTGAGTAAACGTGAAACCAGTGCTAGTGTCTTCCCACCTATCCGACGAACAAAACTCAACAGACCAGGAGCAACAGCTTCCCTATCCACGGTTGGAGACAAAACAGCCTCTAATGACTCTTTCAGTTTCCTATTCGTCAGCGGTCTATTTAGGGTTCCCCGTTCCGCTAAGGAAATAGAACCCGTTTCTTCAGAGACAACGACACAAATGCAATTTTCGACCCGCTCAGTAATTCCCATTGCTGCCCGGTGGCGTGTTCCCAGCTGGCGCGAGGCTGTGCGTCCCGAAAGTGGTAAAATTATACCTGATGACACAATCCGTGAGCCACGAATCAATGTCGCTCCATCGTGTAACAAAGTTTTTGGCTGAAAAATTGTCTGGATTAGTTCTTTAGAAACTTCCGCATTTAGCTTTACTCCTGGCACAGAAAAATCTCGCTCATCAATTGGCCCTGTGGTTTCCACAATTAGTAAAGCTCCAATGCGGTTTTTTGACAATTCTTTAACAGCCTCAACAATTTCATCAATTACGCTATCAGATTTGGGGATTGCCAGACGGTCGGGTTGAAACAGCTGGCGGAATTCGCCACGCCCCAATTGCTCCAAAAACCGTCGAAACTCTGACTGTAGAGCAACTGCCATCGCCACAGCACAACCAATCACCAACTTTTCTAGTACAAAACTTAGCAGAGGTAGTCCGAATCTGCCACTGAGTGCTGAGGCTAGCATTAAGATAATGAATCCCCGCACCATCCATAGTGTCCGGCGCTCACTAATAATAACTAGTATCATGTACGTCAGCGCCAGCACTAACACAATATCCAGAGTCCCAAGTAGCAAGGACTGTGACCACCCCAGGTTTGTCAGCCATTGCTTCCACCAATCTCTCATGACATCTGGATTAAACTTTTGCCTCTAATTTACAGTTGGTCATTTGTCATTTGTCCTTCGTCATTTGCAAATGACTAATGACTAATGACCAAAGACAAATGACTATTTCTTGAGTCTTTCTGGTAGGCGATCTTGCCGAATTAAATCTTCATAAGTTTCACGTTGCAAAATTAAATTTGCTTCGCCATTCGCCACTACGACTGCTGCCGGTCGAGGCAAGCGGTTGTAGTTAGATGCCATACTGTAATTGTACGCACCAGTTCCCATAACTACGAGAATATCCCCTGGTTCAGTCTTTGGGAGGAGAGCATTTTTAATCAGAATATCTCCTGATTCACAATGTTTACCAGCAATGGTGACTGTTTGGGTTAAAGGTGAAGACATTTTATTGGCAACTACTGCCCGATAAACTGATTGGTAAGTAATCGGGCGGGGATTATCAGACATTCCCCCATCGATCGCTACATATGTACGAATTTCTGGGATAACTTTGGATGAACCAATAGTATAAGCAGTGACGCAAGCTGTGGCAATTAGCGATCGCCCCGGCTCGCTAAGTAATTTCGGCAAAGGCAGATTTTCGGCCGCACAAGCTGCTTGAATTACTTCACAAATTGCCTTCACCCACTCTTCAATGCTAGGGGGATCGTCTGATTCTATGTACTTAACCCCTAAACCGCCACCAACATTTAACTCTGTGATATTTAAACCATACTTCCTGGCATCCCGCAGCCACTGCACCATAACGGCGGCCAAATCTTGATGTGGTTGGCGCTCAAAAATTTGGGAACCAATATGAGCGTGTACCCCTACGCAATGAAGGATAGGTTGTTGACTGACAAAAGCAAACACTTCATCTAAATCGTTGGGATCAAAGCCAAATTTGCTATCTAAGTGTCCCGTGCGAATATATTCGTGAGTGTGGCACTCAATACCGGGAGTTAACCGTAGCATGATGCGGATTGGAAGAGAGGGTTGGGCTATTTCGACAAGGGTACGCAACTCATACCAATTATCCGCCACAATGGTGACATCAGACTCGATCGCTAAAATTAATTCTTCACGAGATTTATTATTTCCATGAAGGTAGATTTTATTGGGACTAACACCCGCTTGTAGGGCGGTGTAAAGTTCGCCTCCGGAAACTACATCAATTCCCAGTCCTTCAGAGGCGGCGATCGCACAAACTGCTAAACAATTCCAAGCTTTTGAGGCGTACAATACTTGAGATTCACCCTTGTAGTATTGCTTGAAAGCATCTCGGTATTGCTGACAAGCCGAACGTAGGGTTTCTTCATCTAAAATATATAAAGGTGAACCAAACTGCTCAACTAGGGTTGTGACATCACACCCACCAATTTCCAAGAGGTCATGATGATGAACTCTGGCAGTCAAGGGTAAAAGTTCTTGATTAGGCGAAGGATTTGCACTGGTGTCGTGTCTTTGAGGTAAATATTGACTTCCAGAATGTTGAACCCCAGTGGGGTGAGTCGATACCATAACTATAAAAGTTTTCCTTGTTCAAATTACGGGCTTTGAGTTCGTCTCCCGATTCCCAGTGTACAAAGGGTTTGTAACGTTATTCAATAAATGTGATTGCATTAGACTTAGAAATTAAATTACTGACATTAGAAAATCTCAGTGCTATTCTGGAACTCGATCGAGCCTGTTTTGGCAGACTTTGGACTCTGGAGGGCTACAAACGAGAATTGGATAGTCCCAACAGCGATTTACTCGGTTTATTTTCTTCCTCCTCCAGCACAAGTTTGCTAGGAATGGGTTGCTTTTGGTCAATTTTAGATGAAGCGCACATTACAATTTTGGCGGTTCATCCTCAATATCACCGTCAAGGTTTGGGTGCGGCTTTATTATATTCACTCATTAAGACAGCTTGCGATCGCAAAATGGAGCGAGCTACCCTCGAAGTCCGAGCTTCCAACTTGGCGGCAATATCTTTATATCAAAAATTTGGCTTCAAAACAGCTGGGCGGCGGCGGCGTTACTACCAAGATAACGATGAGGATGCTTTAATCCTTTGGCTCCCAGATTTACAACACCGCAAATTTAAAGCAACTTTAGACCAATGGTATTCCATTGTCAGCGATCGCCTCGAAAAATCCTCTTGGCACTTGCTTTTTAAGTAAGTCCGCGAGAAGATTTATAACTATATTATTGCGTTCGCCCCTGGCGTTCCCGTTGGCTACGGAGCAAAGAAAAGTGAAGCAATTACATGGGTTTTGAAGGTTTTACATTTTGTTATATAGTTAGCTTTATTTCTGCCTACCTATTTAGTTGGGTATGAGTAATTTTGGATTATTAGGGCTTGCGATCGGCTTCAGCAAAAAAATGTAAATTTGTCGCACCTATTTTTATTTAAATATTTTATATAAAAAGTAAATTCTATAAATAAATCGTATATTAATTATTTTTGCTTGATATTAAAAAATACATATGTTAAATATAAATGTTTGGGATTGAGTCAAAAAACCCTTAATTTAAACGGTCAACTATTTGTAATAAATCCCAATAAATCCCAAAAACGCTGGTAAACTAAAGCTCCTCAGTACACTAGCAAGATAGAAGTAGTCAATAGTTAACAATTAGCCCATCAACCCAAGTCATAGGTTCAGGATGTCTATAATCTGTTATACAGGCATCCAAAAGCTTTGCCTGTGCTAAAATCAGCATACCGGCACGACCGCAGATGATGGGATAAAGCCATGTTTGAGCGCTTCACAGAAAAAGCCATTAAGGTAATCATGCTGGCCCAAGAAGAGGCCCGCCGTTTAGGTCACAACTTTGTCGGAACCGAGCAGATCCTCCTGGGTCTGATTGGCGAAGGCACTGGAGTGGCTGCTAAGGTGCTGAAATCAATGGGCGTCAATCTCAAAGATGCCCGAATTGAAGTTGAAAAAATTATAGGACGGGGATCGGGCTTTGTTGCCGTGGAAATTCCGTTTACGCCACGGGCGAAGCGAGTTTTAGAACTTTCCTTGGAAGAAGCACGCCAACTGGGGCATAACTACATTGGCACCGAGCATCTGCTGTTGGGCCTAATCCGCGAAGGGGAAGGCGTCGCAGCCAGGGTGCTAGAAAACCTCGGTGTGGATCTATCTAAGGTAAGAACCCAAGTTATTCGGATGTTGGGAGAAACTGCCGAAGTTTCACCAGGCGGTTCATCCGGGCGCACAAAAACCCCGACTCTGGATGAATTTGGCTCAAACCTGACCCAAATGGCAATAGACAATAAGCTCGATCCGGTGGTAGGACGCGCCAAGGAAATTGAGCGAGTGATCCAGATATTGGGTCGCCGAACCAAAAATAACCCAGTGCTGATTGGGGAACCAGGGGTTGGTAAGACTGCGATCGCTGAAGGTTTAGCTTCACGCATTGCCACCAAAGATGTCCCTGACATCCTCGAAGATAAACGCGTCGTCACCTTAGATATTGGTTTGCTCGTAGCAGGAACCAAGTATCGAGGTGAATTTGAAGAACGCTTGAAAAAAATCATGGATGAAATCCGCTCGGCGGGTAATGTCATTCTCGTGATTGATGAGGTACACACCTTAATTGGTGCGGGTGCAGCAGAAGGTGCGATTGACGCAGCAAATATCCTCAAGCCAGCTTTGGCTAGAGGTGAGTTGCAGTGCATCGGAGCTACAACCCTAGATGAATACCGGAAGCACATCGAGCGAGATGCAGCCCTAGAGCGACGTTTCCAACCAGTAATGGTTGGCGAACCTACAGTTGATGAAACAATTGAAATTTTATATGGTTTGCGCGAACGCTACGAGCAACACCACAAACTGAAAATCTCCGACGAAGCATTGGTAGCGGCGGCGAAATTGTCAGACCGTTACATTAGCGATCGCTACCTACCAGATAAAGCCATCGACTTAGTTGATGAAGCTGGTTCTAGAGTGCGCTTGATTAACTCCCAGCTGCCACCCGCAGCCAAAGAGTTAGACAAAGAACTGCGTCAGATATTAAAAGAAAAAGATGATGCAGTGCGCTCCCAAGACTTCGATAAAGCTGGAGAACTGCGCGATCGCGAAATGGAAATCAAAGCCGAAATCCGGGCGATCGCTCAAAGCAAGACCAATGCAACTGGCACAGAACATGAAGAACCTGTAGTTACAGAAGAAGACATTGCTCACATTGTCGCTTCCTGGACTGGAGTACCGGTGAACAAACTCACCGAATCTGAATCTGAAAAGCTGTTGCACATGGAAGATACCTTGCATCAGCGTTTAATCGGTCAGGATGAAGCTGTCAAAGCAGTTTCACGAGCAATTCGTCGCGCTCGTGTTGGTTTGAAGAATCCCAATCGACCCATAGCTAGCTTTGTCTTCTCTGGGCCTACTGGTGTAGGTAAAACCGAGTTGGCGAAGTCCTTAGCTGCTTACTTCTTCGGTTCCGAAGAAGCGATGATCCGCTTAGATATGTCCGAATACATGGAGCGTCACACCGTCAGCAAGCTGATTGGTTCCCCTCCTGGTTATGTTGGTTATAACGAAGGTGGTCAGCTGACCGAGGCCGTGCGGAGGCGTCCTTACACCGTGGTGTTGTTCGACGAAATCGAAAAAGCGCACCCCGATGTTTTCAATATGCTGCTGCAAATTTTGGAAGACGGTCGGTTAACTGATGCCAAAGGTCGCACGGTAGACTTCAAGAACACCTTGCTGATTTTAACTTCCAATATTGGTTCTAAGGTAATTGAAAAAGGCGGTAGCGGTATCGGGTTTGAATTCTCCGAAGATGCCAGCGAGTCAACTTACAACCGGATTCGCTCTTTGGTCAACGAAGAACTCAAGCAGTACTTCCGTCCAGAGTTCCTCAACCGACTCGATGAAATTATCGTCTTCCGTCAGTTGAGCAAGCCAGAAGTGACCCAAATCGCCGAAATTATGCTCAAGGAAGTATTTGGTCGTCTAACTGAAAAGGGTATCACCTTAGAAGTCAGCGATCGCTTCAAGGATCGGTTGATCCAAGAAGGTTACAGTCCCAGCTACGGCGCGAGGCCATTACGTCGGGCAATTATGCGCCTGTTAGAAGATAGCCTAGCAGAAGAAATTCTGTCTGGTCGTATCAAGGATGGCGATACAGCCCTTGTTGATGTGGATGAAAATGGCGTTGTACAAGTTAGTTCTCAACAGCGTCGGGAATTGTTACCCCAAGGTGTTGAGTAAGATTTAGGGTTTGGGATTTTTTAGATTAGATCCCAAATTAAAAAACGGTAGAGTATTAATTGCTCTACCGTTTTTTGTTTGAATATGTCTAATGCAGACGAAGAATACCGCGTTATTCCCCCACAAGATCCAATGAAGAATAAGTGGGAATTTATGGAAGTATGGATAGATGCAAGTCATTCCCTTCCATATGTTCTTTTATTGCTTTGCGACAGTGAAGATAACTGTCAGATTTATGATCCGGCACAGGGTTATAAAGTTGTATTTTCTACTAATAACTATGATGAAGCCAAGTTATATTTACTAGAAGATGAGTTTGAATCAGTTCAAGGTAGGATGTTAGCTGCGGAATTATAGCGGTTCTTAGTTGGGTGCAATACGCTTGATTATTGGGGAGTCCGAAACCATAATTCAGGAGAACTTTATATTCTGACTCTTGACTCTAAGCTGTGTTAGGTATATTTTTGTTCTTGGCAACTTTTGGCGATCTAGGTTGGGGTAAGGCAGAAGGCAGAGGGCAGAAGGCAGAACTCGGAAGGGTAGAAGTAATAAATTCAAGCTTTGAGTTTGTTTAAGCTAGCAACTAATATACTTTGCATTTCCTCGACCTCATTCAATAGGGGAGTGAAGTTGTAGTTACCGCTATTCCAGCGACTGAGGAGGTAATCTTGATAAGGGTTGAGAAGGCTCAGACCTTGGTCGATATTTGAGAGAAGCGATCGTAACGGGACAACTCCCCCCTGCTTTAGAAGCGTATTATCAGCAGCATTTGCACAAGATGATTCCCCCCAACTCGCCAAGTCTTGAGAGGGAATTAAAATCATCTGTACTGAAGAAGTTAGCACAAGTTTCATCAGTCGTATCAGCAGAAAGCATTGCTAGTACAATTGATGCTGATGAATACGATGTCGAAGAAGTTCTAGAAAATTGGCGTGAGTTTTTAACACTCCAGGAAATTGATGGAGAAATCCACTACAGTCTTTATCATTCCAGCTTCCGAGATTTCTTAAGCAAGCAAGTAAATTTTGCTTAGACTCTATAGCGCTTCGGTATTGAGTCAAATAAAGACCTAACCCCCAACCCCTTCCCTTATAGGGAAGGGGAGTAAGATTCAAAGCCTCTCGCCTCTTAGGAGAGAGGAATGGAAGTGAGGTCAAATTCTACAGCATACAAAGGAGCGATCGCAATCACCAAGCATCTGCCATAGACGAAACATTCGTGAGAGAGTTGACCTGGGGAACATCCTAGGGTCAAGATAAAAGGGTTGGATATCTTGTCAAAGTACTAAGCACATCCGATATCGCCTGATTTTCTTTCATTTCCCTGCTTTTGGGTTAAAGAGAAAGGCTATGGGCGATACTTATTAACGTGGCAAAAAACAGAAAAAAGTACGCGCGGATTGCTAAGACGTGCCTGGACGCAGAGGGTTAAGCCGTTGCACCCCGATGAAGCGTCAAGAAATAGCTGATTAAATCAAATTCTAAGCGATTTAATCATATATTTTGTAGCAGATACTTGTGGAAAAGAAAATGCTAGGTGTAAATGTTGTTATGAAAGTTGGCGATCGCGTCCGCGTTAAAGATTCGGTAGTGGTGTATCATCATCCTGAACATCGGAATCAGCCTTTTGACATCAAAGGTACAGAAGGCGAAGTTACAGCTATTGCCACCCAATGGCGAGACAGACCAGTAAGCGCTAATCTACCGATTGTAGTCCAGTTTAGTAAAAAGTTTAAAGCCCATTTACGTGAAAACGAATTAGAAGTCATCTAAATCACTTATCGGCGGCGAAACCACTGGAAAATATTCAGTTCGCCGCGCATTCTTTTAAGTTCTTGGCGGTTTTGTTCTGCTGTTGTATAATACCAATCACAATAACGCTGAAACTCCGATCGCGACCGAACTTCATGGTAGAACTCATGGGTTGTTTGGTAAGAGGCAAAAGCTTCTTCAACTTGAGGTTGAGCAACTGGAATAATATAAGGTAAATTTTTTGACATAAAATTAAGAGTCGTAGAGACGCGATCGCGTCTGTTTTGAATTGAGATAATTACCGCACTTCTTAATTAATAACTCATAATTCCTGTACAGACGCGATTAATCGCGTCTCTCCTAACTCCTAACTTTAATTAAAGCCAACCGCGTAAGCGATAAACTAAAGAACCAATATACTCTTTTAAAGCGATGGTAAATTGGTGTAAGTTATCAGTATCAGGTAATAAATTTAGTATGGCGGCTTTGGGAGTACTACCGAGTTCTTGCAACTCACCCTCACTAACTAGAAAGTCAGTAGGTGCAGGAATAGCATTGATTCCTTGACGCTGGAAAATCTGAAGCGATCGCGGCATATGCATTGCCGAAGTTACTAATAATACCTGACGAATGCCACGAGATAACAAAATCTTTCGGACATTTACAGCATTTTGATAAGTATTGAGAGAGTCCGGTTCTTGGACGATCGCCTCAGATGGAATACCAATAGATGTAAGTATTGTTGCCATATCTGCCGATTCTGGCGAACCACTTCCACGCCAATCAATGCGACCGCCGCTCAGAATGATTATAGGCGCTTTTTTTTGGCGATAAAGTTGTGCGGCGTAGATGACGCGATCGCCTGCTTCACTTAAATCGACAGTAGGTCTTGGGAAAAAAGCTGATTTAGTTGCGCCACCTAAAACCACAATTGCTTCTGCATTAGGTATTTGGGCGGGTGGAAGATTTTGCCATTCTAGCGATCGCACTAATGATTTAGCGATCCAAGCATTGCTAGAAAATAGCAATAAAATTAGGGAAAAAGCAATTGCAATCGCCGCAGTCCGGGGTCGTTTCCACAGAGTCACTAATGCTACTACCAAGCTCACGCAGGCTAATCCTAGTGGATAAAAAAATAGTGGCAGTAATTTGGATAGATATAAAAACATATTATTAGGGCATGGGGCATGGGGCATGGGGAATGGGGCATGGGGAATAGGAGATGAGGAAGTGATGAAGAAAAACTATTGATTATCGATCGATGCCCAATGCCCAATCCCCAATCCCCAATGCCCAATCCCCAAATTATTACCTTTCCCAAAACTTGTAATTGAAACTACTTCCAGGAGTGCGACGGTAACGGCGACCGGCTCTTCTGATTTGCCGTTTGTTGATCCTTTCATTCGTTGGTTCAACTTCAACCTCTTCTGATTCTTCAACTTGCAACTGAGTTCTAGTTTCTTCCTTACTTCCCCACCAAGCAGTAATCCAGCCTCCACCTAAAGCACCTAATCCACCAAGCAAGATACTCATAGGTGCTGGATAGCCTAAATATACAAAACCTAGCATGAAAAATAACCAGTATTTCAATCCTGCATCAACACCATCAGAGGAGGCTACATTTGGTGCTTGGGGGCTATTATCAGTTACATTTGCGATCCAGCTTAAGATGAAACCGCCCATGATTCCTAAGAAGATGCTTAGGGCTGGTGCAGAGCCGGTCATTATTAATATAAATGTTAAAAATGCCCCAAATAATAGTTGAGAAAAGAAGCTGGGAGAAATACTGAATAAGTCGTTCTTTTTGTCTGCCATAAAATAAATAACTTATTTAACAAATTACTAATGACGCTCGATAGCAAAGCCTTAGCGACGTAGGAGCGTCTGACTCTAACGTAATTCCTAATTTTCGATTCAATTACGAATTACGAATTACGAATTACAAATTATTTTAATTGTGCCTGTTGTGGTTGAGTTGTATCCCAAATCTTTACATAAGGTTGTTCCTCTTCAGTGAAAGGTTCAGCTTGTTTGATTTGTGAGGCTAATAAATCGGCGGTAGCATCAGCAATATCACCAGTGCGATTGTTCAAACGCTCTTTTAGAACTTCAAGTGGTGCTGTGCATTGGATAATCTGAAGGGGAAGTTGATGTTTTGTAGCTTGGGCGATCGCTTCTTGGCGTAACTGCTGTTTATCATACTTGGCATCCAAAATTACCGAAAAACCTTGTTTAGCCAGAATAATTCCCAATTCCAGCAGTCGTGTGTAAGTTTTCTCGGTCATCTCTGGTGTATATAAATCGTTGCCACCCTTTTCCCACAACGGAATTCCCCCTAAATGCTTCCGCACCGCATCAGAACGCAGGTGAATTGCTCCCTGTTGACGAGCTAAATGTCTTGCTGTGGTACTTTTACCAGAACCCGACAACCCCGACATCAAAATTAGTTGTCCCTGCTTGGGTTTAGTGTATTCCCAAGCTTGTTTGTAATAATCAGTGGCGGTTTTTGTCGCTTCTTCTTTCACCGTTGCGGGTACACTCGGATCGTCTAGTAAAAATGATGTTACCTTCGCCCGGACATAAGCCTGACGGCTTAAATACAAGGGCAACACCTGTAAGCCTTCCCAGTCTCCAGTTTGCTCTATATAGGTATTCAAAAACCCATTACCCAAGTCTTGACGCTGGCCAGCTTCCAAATCCATCACAGTGAACGCCACATCGTACATCACATCGACAAAGCGAAACGACTCATTAAATTCAATGCAATCGAACAACAAGATTTTATCGTGCCACTGGGCAATATTTCTCAGGTGTAAATCCCCATGACATTCACGAATATAACCGTTGTGAATTCTGCTAGCAAATAATTCTGGACGTTCGGCAAAAAATTTATCTGTATATTGCTTTGTTTCTGTAAATTGCGCCTGAGTCTGGGGGCCACCAATATACTTCTCAGTTTGCTGATAATTCTCATCAAAGGCAGCCCGGATATTTGGCACTTCGCCAAAAGTGCGAATGTAATCATTCGTCTGTGCTTGGGCATGATATTGAGCAACCACTCGCCCCAACTCATTTAGAAGTGTCTCATTTAACTTACCTTCTTCAAAAAGGATACTTAGTAGCGACTCTTGAGGAAACTGACGCATCTTCAGCGCATATTCTACAGCCTTGCTCGTTCCCCCTAACTGGTATTGCTCCCCTACCAAAGTTATGGGCAAAGCTTCTAAATATAATTCACCAGCACCCCGTTGATTTAACCGTAACTCTTCCTGACAAAAATGCTGCCGCTTATCTAAGGTAGAAAAGTCCAAAAAGCCAAAATTCACAGATTTTTTCAGTTTATAGGCGTAATCCCCAGTTAACAGCACATAAGAAGCGTGGGTTTGAACTAGTTGAATAGGTTCTGTTACCTTATGGGGATAAAATCCCGCCTGCAACATTTGCTCGATAAAAGCTGGAAGAGTCGCTTCTGTCATCTCTTTGCTCTACGGGTTCAAATACAAAAAAACCAGGAGTTTCCTCCTGGCTATCATCAAAAATTATTACACAGTTTACCAATTGAGTGTTGATCAGCTAATGCGCTATTTTCTGTGAAGACTGTCATTAGTCATTGGTCATTGGTCAATTGAGAATGGTGCAAGATATCAGCATATCAAGGAGAACTCGTTTTAGAAGCTTCTGGACTGCGAATGATGATATGTCCCTTCTCACTTTCTTGAATAGCTAACACAGATGGAATCTCGCCAGGTTTTGCGTTTGAGGGTAATGCTCGAAACAAATAAATCCAGCCGCCACGTTCTAGGAGTAAGCGCCAGACTCGCGGCTGCTGTGGATTGCTGATGTCATTATCTTCTCTGCCTCGCAAGTCGTCGAATAGACCGCGATCGCCAATAATGCGATAACCTTTCAAAGATGGATCTGCAAATATATCATCAAGTTTGCGTCCCACAGCAAACTTTTCTTCAGGTGTAATTAAAGCTACAACAGGTAAGGTGGAGTTTTGACCAGCGTCTCTTTGTGCATCTGCGATGCCTTGCCAACGAGCTAACCAAAATATCACAATTAATACCCAGGATACTATTACTATCTCATTGACTAGCGATCGCAGAAATTCCACTGAGCGCAGTTGTCCAGAACTAAATTCAGCCAGAGATTTTAGCCGTTTAGCTGTCCATGAGCGTTTGTGTTGGGTTGCAGAGATAATGCGACTCAATAGTAGTTGGCTTGCAGAGACTACAGTCTCACTAACGATTTTAATTAACCATAATGTTGCCTGAATAGCGATCGCAGCTACAAAAAAAGCGATCGCACTTTTGCAGATTGTCCAACCATCTCCGAGAAATATTTGCAGGGGAACTATCAAAAAAGACTGTGCGGGTAAGTCGAGGGTATTGACTTCTAGCTGAAAAAAGTAGAAATATGACCAACGGTAAATCCAGCCTGCAAAGAAAAGCGCCGCACCCAGTAAGCCAAGTACACTTGTGAATTTACCTAAAATATTGGTTTCTTGGTTAGGGGTTTGGGTCATACTAATTCGTAATTTGTAATTCGTAATTCGTAATTAAGAAACAATGTAGTGGCGTGGCAAGGCTAAAAGTGCAATAAATTTTCTTGTAGTGTAAGCTCTCTAGCCCGCACCGGACGGGCGAGACGCCATTGGTGTCAACTTAAGCTGAAACTCCTTTAAAACCTCGTTTCCAGCCTCTGGCTGGAAATGCTGTTCTTGGCGGCTCTGCCGCCAGCAAGGGAGGCAGAGCCTCTAAGACAGCATTCCCAGTCGGAGACTGGGAACAAACAAACACTTATAAATGAATAATCAGTTTGTTTTTGTGATTTTACGGAAATTTAGTATACGCCTCTGAAGTTTAATGAGAAAGTTAAATCTAGTCAAATACACTGTTAAAGCCATGAAAGTTTTTTTCCAAAGATCGGTTGTGGCAATCTTAGTAATGGCAGCAGCACTAGCAGGGAACATCCAAGCTGTAATTAGCAAGGATGTCACAACGGAAAATTTCTTCTTAGCACAGACACCAGTCAACGCAGATGAATTAGAACTTCCAGTGGCTTTACCAGAGTTAGCAGAAGTCATCCTAAAAGCAGGTGGGTCAAACAGTGGTCGAGTAATCGGAATTGATGTACAGACAGAAGCACTATCAATTCAGCGTAGTGGCAAAACAGCCACAATTCCCCTGAGCAAAATTCAAAAAGTAGTCTTCAAGAATGGGGCGTTAGCTTACAGAAGCAATGGGCGGCAAATTATCCGGGGTGAGCGAGACCGTCCCACAGGTCAGCTTGTAACTTGGAATGGTATACCCCTAAATACTTTTACCGTAAAAAATCCTACTCAGGGTCAAGCGGTGGTGAAACTTAAACCACCTGTAGTTTCCACAGCACAGTTGCTGGGTATTCAGTCAGTGGCTAGAAATCGGCAATATGTGGTAAATGAAATCCAGTTCAATTCGCAACAAAGAACGATTAACATTCTGGCAAACCCTTATTGATTCGTGAATTATTTTAGCTGTACGCTTCAATATCACATTTGTGTCTACTCAACGTAAATCCCTAATTTAGACTTTTGCTGATGTTGATAACAAAAACTTCAATGCTAGCAACAAATGTTTGAACATTTATTGCAAATGCTTTGGTGCTGGCAACAAATGTTCAAGCAGTTGCAACAAGTGTTCAAATGTTTGCAACAAATGTTCAAGTAGTTGTAACAAGTATTCAAACATCTCTAACAAATGTTCAAGTATTTGTAATAAGTATTCAAATATCTATAACAAAGGTTCAAGTAGTTGCAACAAATATTCAAACGCTTGCAACAAACGTTCAAACATTTCCAACAAATGCTTAAACATTTGCAAGAAATGTCCCAACGTTTATAACAAATGCTCCGATGTCGGCAATAAATGTTTCAACCTTTATAGGACTTACGCAAAGTTAAGGTATTTTTGTTCTTGCGATCGCTCCGCTTGCTCTTAGCGTTCCTGTAAAGTAACAATCCCAGACTTGACCAAATACTTTTGATGTTGCTAACGACAACTTCTGCTAACACCCAATTAAAAACAGCTACCTCTGCGCTATTTTATGAAAAAATTTCTTACCAGTTTTTTGGCTGTGGGCTTTTATTTAACGCCTTTAACAGTGATGCTAATGGCTCAATCCACCTGGGGACAGACTCAAAACTCGCGATCGCAAGAAGCAGAAAGACTGCTAGAGCAAGGGATAAAACTGACACAGCAACAGGAACACCAACAGGCAATACAAATATTCCAGCAGGGTTTAACCATTGCACGAGAACTCAAAGACCAAAAACTTGAAGCAACTGCACTGCTTGGGCTTGGGTTTAACTACAACCGTTTAGGAGAAAAGCAAAAAGCACTCGAATTTTACAACCAAGCTCTGCCCCTTAGGCGGGCTGTGGGCGATCGCTCTGGTGTTGCGACTACACTCAATAACATCGGTCTAGTCTACAACGATTTAGGAGAAAAGCAAAAAGCACTCGAATTTTACAACCAAGCTCTGCCCCTTTGGCGGGCTGTGGGCGATCGCTCTGGTGTTGCGACTACACTCAATAACATCGGTGGAGTCTACGACGATTTAGGAGAAAAGCAAAAAGCACTCGAATTTTACAACCAAGCTCTGCCCCTTAGGCGGGCTGTGGGCGATCGCTCTGGTGTTGCGACTACACTCAATAACATCGGTGCAGTCTACAACGCTTTAGGAGAAAAGCAAAAAGCACTCGAATTTTACAACCAAGCTCTGCCCCTATATCGGGCTGTGGGCGATCGCACAGGTGAGGCTCGTACACTCAATAACATCGGTGCAGTCTACAACGCTTTAGGAGAAAAGCAAAAAGCACTCGATTTTTACAACCAAGCTCTGCCCCTTTGGCGGGCTGTGGGCGATCGCTCTGGTGTTGCGACTACACTCAATAACATCGGTGCAGTCTACAACGATTTAGGAGAAAAGCAAAAAGCACTCGAATTTTACAACCAAGCTCTGCCCCTATATCGGGCTGTGGGCGATCGCACAGGTGAGGCTCGTACACTCAATAACATCGGTGCAGTCTACAACGCTTTAGGAGAAAAGCAAAAAGCACTCGATTTTTACAACCAAGCTCTGCCCCTTTGGCGGGCTGTGGGCGATCGCTCTGGTGTTGCGACTACACTCAATAACATCGGTGTAGTCTACAACGATTTAGGAGAAAAGCAAAAAGCACTCGATTTTTACAACCAAGCTCTGCCCCTTATTCGGGCTGTGGGCGATCGCTCTGGTGTTGCGACTACACTCAATAACATCGGTCTAGTCTACAACGATTTAGGAGAAAAGCAAAAAGCACTCGAATTTTACAACCAAGCTCTGCCCCTTAGGCGGGCTGTGGGCGATCGCTCTGGTGTTGCGACTACACTCAATAACATCGGTCTAGTCTACAACGATTTAGGAGAAAAGCAAAAAGCACTCGATTTTTACAATCAAGCTCTGTCCCTTATTCGGGCTGTGGGCGATCGCTCTGGTGTTGCGACTACACTCAATAACATCGGTGGAGTCTACGACGATTTAGGAGAAAAGCAAAAAGCACTCGAATTTTACAACCAAGCTCTGCCCCTTAGGCGGGCTGTGGGCGATCGCTCTGGTGTTGCGACTACACTCAATAACATCGGTCGAGTCTACGACGATTTAGGAGAAAAGCAAAAAGCCCTCGATTTTTACAACCAAGCTCTGCCCCTATATCGGGCTGTGGGCGATCGCTCTGGTGTTGCTGTTACTTTGGGTAATATTGGTGGACTCTTCCAAAGTACAAATCGACCAACTGAAGCCATTACTAATTTAAAGCAATCTGTTCAAATCAGCTTAGAAATGCGCCGGGGTTTGCAACGAGAAAATCGCCAAAAGTTTTTACAGGATAATAATGTAAGTGCAAGTGCTATTGCTTTAGTCGATGTCCTGATTAATCAAAAAAAATATGCTCAAGCCTTTGAATGGGTTAACCTATTCACTACAGCCGACCTTGCTGATTATACTCGTCTCATTAATGCCAAAGTTACCAACCCAGAAGCACAGCAGAGCCTTGATAACTGGAGTCAAAAAAATCAACAATTGGAATTTCTGCGACAACAACTGCAAGAAAATTTTTCTGAAACATTAACTCAACAAATTCGGCAATTAGAAGCACAAGTTTACTCAGAAGCCGAAAATATCTCTCGCCGTTTTCCTGAAGTGGCAGAACTATTTGAAACTACACCCGCAGATATTAAAAATCTTACATCGTCTATACCCGCAGGAACGGTTGTAGTTCAACCTGTCTTGCTGACTAATGTCAGAGATATGCCTAATAACGTCGCAATTTTTATCTTCACAAAAGGCGAGTTGAGCGTTATAAAAAAATCTATTGATCCCACTGAATTTAATAAACTTCTCACCCAATACTTGAAAGAAATACAAGATGAAAGTAATTCTAACTACCGTGAAACTGGCGGCAAACTTTATGATATTCTTATTCGTCCTATAGAAGACAAAATTAAAGCTTTATCCCCCAAAGAACTAAGTATTATCGCTACTGGTCAACTGCGCCATCTACCTTTTGAAACTCTTTCCGACAGTAAAACCAACCAATTTCTAATCGAGAAATATCCTGTCAACTATCTCACTCGCATTTCCAATAATTCCCTAAAATCTCCAGGTATGCAAAATCCCGTACCCCCCAAACTACAAGCTGTTTTAGCATTTGGTAATCCAGTACCCAGTGACCCACAAAATCTCCCAGGTGCAGAGGCAGAAGTCAGAAGTATTAAGGAAATACTGCCAGACAGTGAAGTTTATATCCACAATGAAGCTACCCTAGAAAAGTTTAGATCCCAAGCATTGCGCTTTGACTTTTTGCACTTAGCAACTCACGGCTGTTTCAAAACTGAAGATTGCAAAAAAGTCAAGTTAAAAAAGAATACATTACTATTTGCTGATAAACCCTTAGACATTGCCAATGCTGCTCTTTTAGGGTTACAAGGCACACAACTGATTACTCTTAGTGCC
Source organism: Nostoc sp. DedSLP04 (assembly GCF_034530775.1). NCBI lineage: Bacteria > Bacillati > Cyanobacteriota > Cyanophyceae > Nostocales > Nostocaceae > Nostoc > Nostoc sp. DedSLP04. Next base: position 21,545 of record NZ_JAVRCL010000011.1, read on the forward strand.
TGTCAAACTGCTGTAGACACTAATTTGAATGATGCTAGCACAGGACTTGCAGGAGTTGCTTATATATTTGAGCGTGCTGGTGCTAAAGCTGTGATGGCAAGTTTATGGGCGGTTGATGATGAAGCGACTCAGCAATTGATGGTTCAATTTTATCAAAACCTCAAGCAAGGTATGACCAAAGGAGAAGCTTTGCAAAAAGCTAAGTTGAAGCTAATTAAAGACCATCCTTATTATTGGTCGCCATTTGTCTTGATTGGTGATGCACGTTAAAGTAATTCGTAATTACAGCAATTTTCATTTGCATGAAGTACAAAGTTACGGGTTTTGAGGCAGGAGGCAGAAGGCAGGAGGCAGGAGGCAGGAGGGAAGAGGTAAACACTGTTTATATTTGATAAATCAGTCCTGAATTTTGTACCTCAATTACTTGCAATCTGCTGTAAGTGCGTTAGAGGATGTTTGAAAAGTTTTCTTCTCGGTAACAAAACGTTCTAGATCCCCCTAAATCCCCCTTAAAAAGGGGGACTTTGATTCCGGTTCCCCCTACGGTGTACACACAAGTCACATTACCCCCCTTAATCCCCCCTTGTAAAGGGGGGAAACAGGAGAATCTAGTTCCCTCCCCTTTACAAGGGGAGGGTTAGGGTGGGGTAAAACCTTGGGTTTTTCAGCTATTTCAGACTTGTGTGTACACCGTAGCCCCGCAAGCGGGGAGGGGAGACAAAGCGTAGCGTTGGCGGGGTGGGGTTCCGAGGGAATTAAGGGTAATTTAGCGGAGATGATATCATCTCTTTGTGCAGGTTCAAATACAAAAAAACCAGGAGTTTCCCCCTGGCTATCATCAAAAATTATTACACACTTACGTAGCTTCAGAGGTTGTTTCACTCCCTGCCTCAGCTTCATCCTCAGCAGCAGCGCTGATTTGCGGCTGCGAGACGCTAACTACAACTCGCTCCGTATCGCCAAGAACTGTGACGCCTTGAGGCAAGACTAGCTCGTGAACACGCAAGCTGTCTCCGATTTGCAGGTTAGAGACATCAATTTCAATTATTTCTGGGATGTTTTCTGGCGCACAGCTCACTTGTAATTCAGTGATAACAGTGTCTAAAAAACCACCTTCTTGTTTAACACCAACAGCAGTTCCCACATAACGCAGCGGTACTTCTACAGTGGTGTCGCCGTGGCCAGCAACTGCAAAAAAGCTGAGGTGGTAAGGCGTACCTTTTGCGGGATGAATCTGAAGTTCCCGCAGCAAGGTTTTACCGCGCCAAGGTGCATCAGCAATATTCAACTCAATCAAGGTGTTGTTAACGGAAGCTCTTTTGAGCAAACGCTCAACAGTTTTGGCTTCAATGGTCAAAGAAATGGATTCTGTACCCTTATGACCATACAAATTGGCAGGTATCAATCCAGCACGGCGCAAAGCTTTTGGCTTGCTACCTTCTGGACGTTTTTGAGATTCGACTGTAATAGCCATAAAAGTTGTCCTTTGTCAGTTGTCAGTTGTCCTTTGTCCTTTGTCATTAGTCATTTGCTAATGACCAATGACAAATGACTAATGACTAAATTTACGCACTAAGTAGGGTAGCAGGTGTACCGTCAGGGTGCAATAAAGCGCGTTTGGGCCCGTGGATGGGGTCTTCTACGATTATGGTTTGATCGCGGCTGGCTCCTAATGAGACGATCGCGATCGGAACTTCCATCAATTCGGCTAAGAATTTCAGATAATCCAATGCTGCTTGTGGTAAGTCTTCTAGGGTGCGGCAGTGAGTTGTTGACACTTTCCACCCCGGTAAGGTTTTGTAGATGGGGCGACATCTAGCAAATTGACGAGAACTGGTGGGGAAGTGTTCGCTGCGTTGTCCATCTATGTCATAAGCGACACAAACTTGGATCTCCTCTAATTCATCGAGAACATCTAGTTTGGTCAGCGCCATACAATCCATGCCGTTAATCCGCACGGCATAGCGACCGATGACCGCATCAAACCAGCCACAGCGCCGTTTGCGTCCGGTGGTTGTACCAAATTCGGCACCGCGATCGCACAACAATTCTCCCAACTCTCCATCTAATTCAGTGGGAAATGGCCCCTCTCCGACACGGGTTGTATAGGCTTTTGACACCCCAATTACCCGGTCAATCATTGTCGGCCCTACCCCAGTACCAACGCAAGCCCCACCCGCCACTGGGTTAGAGGAGGTGACATAAGGATAAGTTCCGTGATCTAAGTCTAGGAGCGTACCTTGTGCGCCTTCAAACAAAATATTGCGTCGTCGCCAAATTGCATCGGATATTTTCAACGATGTATCAACAACGTGAGGTCGCAAGCGTTCTGCATACCCCAAATACTGCTCAATTACCTCTTGTGGATCTAGAGGCGGCAAGTTGTAAAGCTTTTCTAAAATGACGTTTTTATAATTAATCGTCCACCCCAGCTGCTCGCGTAGCCCATCCGGGTCCATTAAGTCTAAAACCCGAATCCCTGTACGTTCAGATTTGTCAGCATAAGTCGGCCCAATGCCCCGACCTGTTGTGCCGATCTTATGGCTTCCCCGTCGTTCTTCAGATGCCTGGTCAATCAATCGATGATAAGGCATGGTTACGTGGGCTGTCTCAGATATCAGCAGGTGGTCAGTGGAAATATTTAACTCTTTTAGTTGGTCGAGTTCTGCGATCAAAATCTGTGGATCGATCACTGTTCCACAGCCGATAATGCAATCGGTATTTGGATACAAAATCCCAGAGGGAATCAAATGCAGTTTAAAGGTCTGACCTTTAACTACAATCGTGTGTCCAGCATTGACACCCCCTTGGTAACGCACCACAACATCTGCGGAACGGCTGAGTAAGTCAGTTATTTTACCTTTTCCTTCATCGCCCCATTGGGCACCTATGACAATGACGTTAGCCAAGAGCTTAAATTAAGAAGTAAAGTTTCCACAAACTATTATTATTAACATATTGCGTGAATCATGTCAACCAAAATCTATTTTGAGCGCGAACACCGAAATTACGCAACAGAAACAACTAGAAGCTCAACTTCTGCGATCGCAACACTGTTTAAACATTATTTAAGCTGTTCCACACTTTTTAAATCATATATGGTCGTGTTGGCTGTTGAGTGTTAATTCTTGACTGTTAACTATCAGCAGTCAAAAAACCTCACTCCTTCACTATGCAAGAAATATGTGTTTTAGCTTATCAAAAACGAGAAAGTGATTTTTTCCTTACTTATAGGCATTAGTCGGTAAGCTGGGAAAATCTACACCCCCGAAAGCTTTAGGTAATCCCTACTTTGGAGAAAATAACCACTCAGACTAATTTTAGGAAAAGCAAATGGGCGTTAGCACGCTAGCAAAATCAGCACATAATACAATAGCTAGCGTCCCCCAAAAGTCACTCATGCCGCAAAATAGTCAAACCGCCATCGAATTCCGCGATGTCACTTTTAGCCGCAATCATCGCCCATTGGTGTCAAATCTCAATTTCACTATTCGCCAAGGAGAAGCACTGGTATTACTTGGGCGCAGTGGTAGCGGCAAAACCACGACAATGAAGTTAATTAATCGCCTATTTACACCTACACAAGGCGAAGTTTTATTTGATGGCATTCCCACAACTCAATGGGATGAAATTAAACTGCGGCGAAAAATTGGTTACGTTATTCAAGAAATTGGTTTATTTCCCCATTTCACTGTCGAACGCAATGTTGGTTTAGTCCCATCTTTAGAAGGGTGGCAACCAAAACAAATTAAAATGCGAGTTTATGAACTGTTGCAATTGGTAGGCTTAGAACCAGCACAATTCGCCACACGTTACCCGCACGAACTTTCGGGAGGACAAAGGCAAAGAGTTGGTGTAGCTAGGGCTTTAGCAGCAGATCCGCCAGTGTTGTTGATGGATGAACCCTTTGGCGCACTCGATCCGATTACGCGCCTCGAACTGCAACAAGAGTTTCGGCATTTGCAGCAAGAGTTAGGTAAAACAGTTGTTTTCGTCACCCATGATATTCAAGAAGCCTTTGTGTTGGCATCGAGAATTGGTTTAATGTATGCCGGAGAATTGATAGTATTGGGGACGAAAGATGAATTTATGCGATCGCAACACCCAGAAAGCCTCGCCTTTCTGCAATGTCTGCGTTCCCTGCAAGATACTTTATGAAAAATTTCTTCCTGGTTAAGTATGCCCCAGAAATTCTTCAGCATACTCTAGAACACCTATTTTTAGTAGGCATCGCCATTGGAATTGCCATCATTGTAGGCATTCCATTAGGTATTTTAATTACACGTAAAACCTTTCTTCGTCAACCAATTCTCGGCATAGCAAATATTTTCCAAACTATTCCCAGTTTGGCACTGTTTGGTTTACTCATTCCTGTTCCCATAATTGGCGGCATTGGTGCAGTACCAGCAATTGTTGCCCTGACTGTATATTCCTTGCTGCCGATAATTCGTAACACTTACACAGGTATTACTGGCGTAGATCCAGCGATTCGAGAAGCTGGGAGAGGCATGGGAATGACGGATAGACAATTATTGTTGCAAGTTGAGATTCCTTTAGCACTGGGAGTCATTTTAGCAGGAGTGCGAGTCGCAACAGTTATTGCCATTGGTATTGCAACTATTGCAGCGGCTATTGGTGCCGGTGGTTTAGGAGTATTTATTTTTCGCGGCATATCAGTAGTGAATAATCAGTTAATTTTAGCTGGTGCAGTTCCGGCGGCGGCAATTGCATTACTAGCTGACTTCGCAATTGGTTTGATGGAGAATAAATTAAAAATTAAAAGTTAAGTAATGAAAAGATTTTTGGCATTGTGCTTTTTAACTTTTGCTTTGTTACTGGTAATCGCTGGCTGCACGGCAAATATCAATAGTAATAACGATGCTAATATAGTTGTGGCTTCCAAAGATTTTACCGAACAAGATATTTTAGGTGAATTGTTAGCGCAGCAAATCGAGGCAACAACTAAGTTAAAAGTAGCTCGTCGTCCCCGTTTAGGTGGTTCATTTGTTTGTCATAACGCTATTAAAGCTGGCATAATTGATGCTTATATTGAGTATACAGGCACAGCTTTGACTGCAATTTTAAAGCAAAAACCAGTTAATAACTCCAAAGAAGTTTACGAAATAATCAAACAAATATACGCCCAGCAATTCAATCTGGAAGTGATGCCCAGCTTGGGTTTTGAAAATACTTTTGCGATGATTATTCGGGCTGAAGATGCTAGACTCAACAATATTCAAACTCTCTCCCAAGCTACTCAATATACACCACAGTGGCGTGGCGGTTTCGGTTACGAATTTTTAGAAAGAGAAGATGGTTTTCCAGGATTAGCTAAAACTTACGATTTACGTTTTGCTAAACCACCCCAAATTATGGACTTGGGTTTAATATATCGTGCTTTGATTCAAAAACAAGTGGATATGGTGGCAGGAAATTCCACTGATGGGCAAATTTCTCGCTTGGGTTTATTTGTACTCAAGGATGATAAACATTATTTTCCACCTTACGAAACTGTACCAATTGTCCGACAAGAAACCTTAAAAAAATATCCACAATTAAGAACAGCGATCGCACAACTAGCTGGAAAGATTTCAGCAGATGAAATGCGGCAATTAAACTATTTAGTTGAAGGGGAATTACGTGATGTTAAAGATGTTGTCCAGGAGTTTCGGAAATCGAAGGGGTTAAATAATTCGTAATTCGTAATTAAGGATAGGCTTTACCCCACCCTAACCCTCCCCTTATAAAGGGGAGCCACTGCGTTGGACGGGTTTCCCGGCTTGAAGCAAGTGGCGTGAGGGAACTAGATTTCCTCTGGGTGAGGAGCAAGTTTTGGGCAGTGAGTGAAGCCACTATACTAACTTATTTACCTAAATCGACAAGATTGGTTTACAGTCGGAGTCTCTTCAAATTGCACCATTATTAAAACAGCTGGCGCATCGCCTACTGTTCCAGATAAGTGACCTTTATGACCTTGCGCGTCTGTTTTCGTACCTTGATCTTCTCCAAAGGAAATTTCGCCTTCCCCCATCTCGACTCGCTGACCGTCCATAGTCTCCACAAACCAGCGTCCTGACAAAGGTATAATCCACTGGGGTTTTGGGTTTTCATGCCAGTTACCAACCCATCCCACAGGTAGCACAGTAAAGGTGATTGTAGCACCGGACTGCTTCAAATTAGAAAGCCACTGCGGTGAGGTATCCGGGGCTATGCCTTTTTCGATAAAGTCTTCAATTTGACAACGGGATTGATGACTTATACCGTCGTTGTCAGTCCAGACGTGCCAGTATTCAATTGTTGGTTTGGATGATGAGTTATTCTGCATAATAATGGCTCTTTTCGATCCGAAATGTATTGAAAGGCGAATTAGAAATTAGGAATTACGAAATTTTAACCGTATAATTGTGTCCTTCCCATTTGCTGCTTTCAATCCAGAAAAAGGTAAAGTTAATTGATTGTTGCTGATTATCAGAAATAGAAATATCTACAAAATTCACTCCTAACTTTGTAGAAGTAGAAAGCATATCTTGTGTAGTTTGCCAATCATCATCTGACCAGTGCAATTGAAAAGATGCTAAAGCGTCAATTCGCAATGTCTGACCTTTTTTTACTTGGCTGATTTGTCGGTTAAACTTCCAAATTTCCAATGATTTACACTGCTTTCTTTCGCCTAGATAACGATTTGCCACTTCTGGAATAAAATCAAACACCTGTCCGTCATCAGTTGACCGTAGCAGCTTGATATACTCTGCGTGTGCCCACATTAAAGGCATCGCTGAACCTGTTGGTTTTCCTAAAAACATATAGATATCAGGGATATCTGCCTGATCCCAAACCTGTTCTGGTAGCAAACAAGTATCTGAAGCAAATCCTTCCATTGCCTTAATATATGTTTTGACATCGCCGCCAACAGCTAGTTCATAATGTCCTCGTTCTCCTGTCAAGAGAGGCCAAGCGCGTCCCTTACCCGAACCGACATAAGGACTTCCGTCTTCTTGCTGGCCGTAACCGTCGTGGTTGTAACGATGCCAACAAGGCCCAACGGGTGTATCTACTTTTAAAACTGCATCAATTACTTTGACAGAATCAACAATAATCGGGTCATCAGGTTTGCGAATTCCATAGCGTACTAATTGGAGAAATCCGCCATCGACAATTTCCTTGGCGGGAAATTCTGCTGGTTCACCAGGTGGCTGACTGCTGATGAAAAGAGTTCCTTGGTTAGGATTTTCGTCGGCTTGAGGATTATTAATATCTGAAGGAGTAATTCGGATATAATGCCGTTTGATCCCAGGAACCAAAGTTCCTTCAGTAGTTACTGTCCAAGCTTCAATGTGACATTCTAAAAAATCTGCGTATTCTTCTATAAACTTTGCTGTTGCTTCATCTCCACGTTCGCGAACAAATTGAGCAGCACAGATTAAAGCGGCAATATTGGATGCTAGTGTTGATGGTGAATAACCGCTATTTTCTTCCCAGCGTTCTTGTTGAGTAACCGGGCCGTTACGAATTAAATAACCCGCCGCCCGCAAAACCATCGGATAAATATCGAATTTTAAGCAAGTCTTCTGCTGGTGCAATAGCCATGCTAGAAGAATCGGAAATGCCACCTCATCTAGTTGAATACCTTTCCAGTAAGGTTCGCCATCAACCCAGAAATTTTGAGCAAAACCGCCATCTTCCTGCTGGCTGGTTGCAAGATAAATTAGCGATCGCACTGCCGTTTCTGTTTCGCCAGCAGCCACCAAACCTGTTACACTACTGACCATATCCCGCGTCCAGACAAGGTGATATCCTCCTTGGTCTTGGTCGTTTTTGGCTTCACCCCAAGGGATAGCCAGGGATGCAATCAACGCACCGGGATAAATTTTGTCTTCATGTGCTAACAACAAACTAATGCTGTTGTGATACAACTTTCCATCATTGCATGAAACATATTCTAGCGGTCGGAGATTGCGGCGCGATCGCTTCCACTGTTCGTTGTATTGCTGCTTCTGCTGTTCAAAAGGAATATTGAGCGACTGAAATAGTGTAGAAATTGCATTATGCAAGTTTGTACCAAACGCCAGTCCTAAAGTAAATTCTTTAGTGCTATCTAGATTTAATTTTCCAGTCAAAGCAAGATTGCCATCTACAGCATTATCAAACTCCCAATCCATCTGGAAATTATCAGCTAAATCTGTCCAACCATCACTTTCACCAACGTAACCACAAGAAAGGCGGCTAAAGGGAACTGTTGCACCCAGCGCTAGCCATGTTCCTTGTTTCTCGGCGATCAAAATCCGATGTCCAGCAGCCTCTACAGCGTAACCATTATTACCCATACCTTCAACATCCAGATGCGGCGCACACAAAGCATATAAATGGAGTTGGGAAATAAAATCGCTCTCTCCTGTTAATGTGGTGTGCTGTAAGATACAGGGAAAATGCGGGTCGGCAATCACTTCTTTGATTACGGCATAACGTCCTTGGGGATCGGAATTAGTGATGCGGTATCCTAAACCATGAGTCCACATCGGTTCCACTTTGGATTCGAGATGGCGTTTCTCTTCGTGGAAAAAGCTTTTCCCATCAGAAATTAGATACTGCAAATCCCGAATTTGAGGTTTGTCTACTGTGGGATGGTAGATTTCAGTGACAATACCGTTCCAAAGAGTAAACCAAATGTTACTAGAGGTAGAGTAGGCTGTTCCGACTCCATCTTTATTAGCATGAGTCCATCGAGGCTCAATACCTGGTGAGCCAAAAGCTTTTGCTCGATCAATAATCTTTACCATACTGCATTGTTGTGCCGATAAGCTTTGAGTACATTGAGAAAATGCTGTGTTTGATATTTATGCGATTATAAATTTATTGAGAAGTTGGCGAAAATTTCCGAGCGGCAGTAAAGGATTTTGCTTCAATAAAAATTTGTTTTATTTCAGGATGCTTTTGGCGAATACTTGCTTCTAAATTTTCTACAGTTAAGGCTATTTCCTCACCTGTAAGATTTTTAGAAAATTGAATTTCTAAGTTAAGTAATACTTCTTTGGGAGCAAGCTGCATTGTTAGCACCCGGATAACTTCTTGCACTCCTGGTTCTGTTTTGGACAAAGACCGGATATTGGCTATAGTTTGAGGATCGGCACTTTCACCAACTAATAATCCTTTGCTTTCTCTCGCTAATACCACTGCTACTATAGCCAAGATAATGCCAATAATAATCGAAGCAATGCCATCCAAATAAACATTATTAAATAAATGTCCTAAGAAGATTCCGATTAAGGCCACGAATAAGCCTAAAATTGCCGCCGAATCCTCAAATAATACTGTAAATACTGTGGGGTCTTTACTATTTTTGATTGCTTGCCAGAAATTTTGTTTACCCTTAGTCGGCAAAAACTCTTTTAAAGCTACAGTCCAAGAAAACCCCTCCAATAATATTGCAATACCTAATACAATATAATTCCACATTGGGTTTTCTAAAGGGCTGGGATGAATTAAATGAGTGATTCCTTCATAAATTGACATCCCGCCGCCAAGGGCAAAGATGAGGATAGCAACGATAAAAGTCCAGAAATAAAGTTCTAGACCGTAACCAAAGGGATGGCGATCGTCTGCTGGCTTTTGGCTTCTGCGAATTCCCAGCAAAAGTACTAGTTGATCGCCAGTATCTACCACCGAATGAATCCCTTCAGATATCATGGCGGAACTGCCAGTAATGGAGGCGGCGATAAATTTAGTAATAGCGATCGCTAAGTTAGCGCCCATCGCTGCAAATATAGTTTTATGAGATAAATCAGATGCCATGAGAGTTAATAATAATTATGCAGAAACTTCTAATTCACCATTGGGTTTGTTCGACATTGTGCCAAAACGTCTCCTACAGCCAAATTTAATTCCTTGATTGCGATCAAACCAGGGTTAACACTAACTTTTGTAGGCATTATCAATTAACCATTGTCTGCAAAACCTGGATACAAGGTCATACCACCGTCTACAAATAAAGTTGTACCATAGACATAATCTGAGTCATCCGAAGCTAACCAAACCGCTGCTTTAGCGATATCTTCTACATCACCCACACGTTTTGCTGGAATCAGTTTTAATAACTTTGCTTCTGCTTCTGGAGTATCCCAAGCTGATTTATTAATGGGGGTTTTGATTGCACCAGGCGCAATACTATTAACGCGAATTTTATGGGGTGCAAGTTCTTGAGCAATACTTTGCATCATCATATTTATACCGCCTTTACTCGCAGCATAATTAACATGACCCGCCCAAGGAATTACTTGATGTACTGAACTTATACAAATAATCTTACCTGCGGCAGATGAAATATCGGGCTGTATACCTCGGCGTAAGAATTCCTTTGCAGCTTCCCTAGCACATAAGAATTGTCCTGTCAGATTCACCTCAATAACTCTATTCCATTGATCGAGGGTCATATCTACAAACGGTGAATCTTTTTGAAGACCTGCATTGTTTATCAAAATGTCAATAGTGCCGAATCGCTCGATTGTCTGGCTAAACATCGCCTTTATTTCGTCTTCTTTGCTAACATCAGCTTGAATAGCAAATGCTTCACCATTAGCCGCTTTGATGTCATCAACAAGTTTTTGGGCTGATTCAGCTTCCGAACGATAATTGACGACTACTGCTGCACCCGATAAAGCTAAATAGCGAGCGATCGCTTGACCAATACCAGAACTAGCACCCGTCACAAGTGCTTTTTGACCTTTGAGCAGGTAAGGGGAATAACTCATAATGCTTTCGATATTTTTAAGACTTGTATTCGTTGTGAATATCTCAATATTTGCAAGACCTTCATGATATTTTTGCTTTTTGCGCGTAGTATTACCCTGACAACTTTAATTTTTAAATCAGGAAATTATGGATTAAAAAAGTTTTGCTTTTTTAACGATTTTAAAAACCTTTAGTATTTTTCTAATCTATCTAGAGAAAGATAAACAGCATATTTTTTACTAAAAAATATTGAAATCCTTTGTCATTTCTGTGACAATAGTATGTTTTTATTTTTAAGATTTGTAAAAATGTGATTTTCAAGCTTATATCAATCTCAATAAAGATTTATGGTATATTCAAAGCAAGTTTGATTATTGATTAAAGTAAATTTTTTAGTTAATCAGAGAACTATATAAGACATTAAATATTTTTCTTTACGCGCCTCTCAAGGGTCTGATTAGATTGGCTATTAGCAATACCATCTAATCAAAAAGAAAATTTTTATTTTTTGGAAATACTAATCAAGATATGATATCAATCAGAAATGTAGTTGTTTTAGTGAGTTTTTACCTTTGGAGAAAATAATTACTGAAAAAGAGTAATTATGTATTTTTATTTCAAAAGCTACTTGAAAAATTATTGCAGTGTATCGGGAATTCTCAATGTTTTTTAATTGGTCGATCTGTGACGTTAGCACAGTATTCTGGAAAATATGAATGGTACGTTAAGCGGATGGCAATTCCATGCAACGCATATATATATATTTGACCTATGAAGGAGAAAGCGATGCCTGCTCTGTCTCTGAATAACCAAAATTTACCATACCCTGACCCTCTACATCCGATCGTTGTTCACTTCGTAATTGCGATGGTGCTTTTTTCTTTTGTGTGCGATGTGCTGGGTTATTTTACCCGTAACGTGCGGTTGTTTGAGGTGAGTTTCTGGAATATGTTTGTGGCCTCAGCAGCTATCTTTATAGCGGTGATTCTTGGTCAGTTTGAAGCAGGTCTGGCGAACATCTACCCAGCAGTGCAACCAACACTGAATTTTCATACGGTGATGGGTTGGTCGCTGGCGGCTATTGTTGTTGGCATTACAGCTTGGCGTTTCGTGATTCGCAAACGTACTCCACGGAAAGTACCGCCAGCTTACCTTGGTGTAGCAACGTTTTTAGTCTGCCTAGTGTGCTTGCAAGTCTATCTAGGAAGCAAGCTAGTTTGGGTGTATGGGTTACATATCGAGCCAGTCGTGCAAGGGATGAAGCAGGGAGTTGTGCCATGAACTGGCAATTGATTGACCAGTTGAGATTGAAGCTGAATGCTAACGGATTACCTTATGAGATTCCCATACATCCGCAATTTGTGCATCTAACATTGGGTTTATTCATTCTTGCGATTATTTTTGATATCGCGGGAGCGCTTTTTGCTTTAGAAAAACCAATCTTCAAATTTTTGGGTTTGCCTACCCTCCGTTCTGGTTTTTTTGATGTCGGCTGGTATAACCTCATTGGAGCAGCTTTTATCACTTTTTTCACCGTTGCAGCTGGTTTTTTCGAGCTATTGCTAGCAAATCCACCAATCGATCAAAAGAGCGTTTGGGGGTTAACTGCTGGTTGGACGATGCTTTTGCATGGTTTGGGTGGCATTTCATTGTTGGGGATCGTTGTTGCCATGACTGTATGGAGAGGTTTACAACGCTATCGCTGGCGCAAGGATGCTTCTAGGCAGGTGCAGTGGAGTTACTTATTAGCAGGTATTGCAATATTGGGCATCTTGTTTGTTCACGGAACTTTGGGGGCGCAATTGGGAGAAGAGTTTGGAATACACGTTACTGCTGCGAGGTTACTCCAAGAAGGTAGAAGCCCAAACTTACTACCCAAATAATCAAGCGGGAAGTACTCTTAGATGAAATTATTATGTTTAGTTCCTGGGAATATGTACTAATAGCGTTTTATGTCGCAGGACTGCTGATTGTCAGTCGGTGGATTGGACAACAGGCATTTTCTTGGATGCCTCCCCAGGCGACAGCAGAAGCACAACGGGTAGATGATTTATTTAGCTTTTTAGTCTCAATTGGAGCATTTATTTTGCTGGGGCTAGTTGGTGTTATCGTGTATGCGATCGCCTTTCATCGCGCCCGCCCAGAAGACTACAGCGAAGGACACCCTTCTAGAGGTAATGGGAAGTTAGAAATATTGTGGACAGCGACCCCAACTTTATTAGTAGTATGGATTGCCTTCCAAAGCTTCAATATTTATCAGCAATTAAATATTCTCGGTCTAAACCAAATTGTGCATTTGCACTCGCCCCTAGAATCTGCACCCGCCTATGCTGCAAAGGTTAGCGATGTCCCCAAACCTGCGTCTGAAACAATTGATGTTTTCGTTAAGCAATGGGATTGGTCTTTCCACTATCCAAATAATCTTATTAGTAAGGAATTACATTTGCCGAGCGATCGCAGCACTCGCTTAAATATGCAAGCAGAGAAAGTAATCCACGGTTTCTACGTTCCTGAGTTTCGCTTAAAGCAAGATATTGTTCCAGGGCGGAACATTGACATTGTGCTAACACCCATTCGCCCAGGTAAATATCGGCTGAAAGATTCTCAATTCAGTGGTACTTATTTTGCCTTGATGGAAGCAGATGTATACGTTGAATCCCTCGATCAGTATAATCAGTGGCTCGCGCAAACAGTCTCTAGCGAAACTACAAACACTCAAAATCAGGCAGTTGCCGAAAATATTCAACCGCCAAAGACATTATTCAAAAGCGGCTGGTACACCGTCGCACCTGCTCAACCTGCTGTAGCCAATCAAAGGAAGATAAATAATGACACATGATTTGAGTGAAGCTATAGCCAACAATAGAGAACCTGAGAACAACTGGCGGGAATATTTCAGCTTCAGTACTGACCATAAGGTAATCGGTGTTCAGTACATGGTGATGACCTTCATTTTCTTTCTTCTTGGCGGGCTGTTGGCGATGATTATCCGGGCTGAATTGCTCACCCCGGAAGCAAATTTAGTTGACCGCCCCCTCTACAATGGTTTATTCACCATGCACGGGACAATCATGATTTTCCTGTGGATTATACCCTTCAATGCAGGTCTTGCTAACTTCCTAGTACCGCTGATGATTGGAGCGCGGGATATGGCTTTTCCCCTGCTCAACGCCATCTCTTTTTGGATTTTGCCACCAGCTGGTCTTTTACTACTATCTAGTTTCTTACTACCAAGCGGGACTGCACAAGCTGGTTGGTGGTCTTATCCACCAGTTAGTCTGCAAGTTCCAGCCGGTCAGTTGATTAACGGTCAATTTATTTGGATAGTTAGCCTAGTACTAATCGGCATCTCTTCAATTATGGGGGCTGTCAACTTTGTTACTACTATCTTTTGGATGCGATCGCCAGGGATGACATTTTTTCGGATGCCCGTCTTTGTGTGGTCAGTTTTTAGCGCCCAGTTGTTGCAGCTGATTAACTTACCTTCCTTGACGGGTGCATTGATACTGCTGTTGCTTGACCTCTCCTTCGGTACACAATTCTTTAAACCGGAAGGAAGTGGCGATCCGATCGTTTACCAACATTTATTTTGGTTCTACTCTCATCCCGCAGTGTATATCATGGCGCTCCCAGCCTTCGGTATTATTGCGGAAGTTCTCCCAGCCTTTTCTCGCAATCCTTTATTTGGCTATCGGTCAGTTGCTCTTGCTTCTTTAGGTATTGCTGTAGTCAGCATCTTCGTTTGGGTGCATCACATGTTCACCAGTGCAACCCCTGGCTGGATGCGGATGACCTTCATGGCCACCTCGATGTTAGTTGCCATACCCACTGGTGTTAAAGCATTCGCTTGGACTGCCACAATCTGGAGGAGCAAGTTACACCTAGAGACACCAATGCTGTTTGCGATGGGAGGTGCAGCGATGTTTATTTTTGGCGGTGTCACTGGTGTAATGCTTGCCGCTACGCCATTTGATATCCACGTCAATAATACTTACTTTGTCGTCGGTCACTTCCATTACATCGTTTTTAATACAATTACAATGGCAATCTTTGCCGGAATTTACTTCTGGTTTCCCAAAATAACTGGCAGGATGTACGCCGAAGGTTGGGGTAAACTGCATTTCTGGTTAACCTTTATTCCTGCCAATATCACCTTTTTCTCGATGCATCCGTTAGGTTTGCAAGGAATGCTACGCCGAATTTCCTCCTACGATCCCCAGTATCAAGGTTGGAATGTTATCGCTAGCCTGGGATCGTTCTTACTGGGAGTATCTACGCTGCCCTTTATTGCTAACATTGTCGGTTCTTGGCTATATGGAGCGAAGGCAGTTGATAATCCCTGGCACGCAACAGGATTGGAATGGACAACTTCTTCACCACCTTTGCGAGATAACTTTGAAGAGATTCCTGTTGTCACCAGACCTCCTTACGACTATGGCGATCCAAAATATTCATTCGTGGAAAATTCTGATAATGGTGAGTAATTGCGTTTCTTTATAAAGCTGCGCTAAATTTTAGCTTTTTTTTTAACGCAAAGGTACGCAAAGGTTAGCGCAAAGGGACGCGGAGGTTTTTTAAAGATAATTCGCTATGTCCGAAAAATCAGATGGAACCTGAATTTATTAATTACGAATTACGAATTACGAATTATGCAACAGCGCAGCATCCATATAGATGAAAGCCCGATCCGTTTCGATCGGTGGCGGCGACGCTTACCGAATTGGTTACAGCGCTTTCTGCCAAGTGGTGGCGGAAGTCATGAAGATCATCATGGCAAAGGAATGTTTGGGTTTAGTGTATTCTTGTTGTCGGAAAGTATCATTTTTTTGAGTTTTATCTTTACTTATGTTGCTTTACGACTGAATACTACTAACTGGCTACCACCTGGTGTTTCTGGGCCAGAATTGTCTAAACTCGTGATTATTAATACAGTAGTTTTACTTTCTAGTAGCTTTGTGATTCAACCAGCAGAAAATGCCCTCAAGCGTAATCAATTGGGTAAATTTCGCTGGCTCTGGTTGATAACGATCGCAATGGGAATCTACTTTTTAATTGGTCTATTAATTGAGTGGAAAAATCTCGATTTCAAGCTCACTACGGGATTAGTTGGTTCCACATTCTATTTGCTAACAGGTTTCCACGGTTTACACGTTCTAGCTGGTGTAGTGCTTCAGATAATTATGCTGATTCGCTCATTCATTCCAGGCAATTATAATAAAACTCACTTCGGTACAAGTGCGACAACTCTATTTTGGCACTTTGTTGATGTAGTTTGGGTCTTCCTTTTCTCGCTTCTCTACCTTTGGCGGGCATAAAGATTTTCAGTTCACTAAGTATTTTCAGGAGTAACTTTATGAATTTATTCATTCAAGAATTACCAGCATCAGAACTCGCGCCAAAAGCAGTTCAAGAAACTCCCGCACCAGGTAAAGACCCACTGATTGCACAAGGTTTACAAAAAGAGCAATATATTGGCATTATTGGGCTAGCGATCGCTCTAATTGCTGCGGTGGGATTTTTTAGTCGCAGAGTCGAATACGCTATTGCTTTCGCTTTATTCCTCAGCGTCTTTTTAATTGCGTTATTTTTATTCGTATAGCGAATTTGTCATTTGCCATTTGTGGTTTTTATTTTCGCAAAAGTCTTATTTTTAGACTTTTTCTTTCCACTTCTGCGCCTTGGCGTGAGACCAAAAAATCTGGATTTAAATGCGTAACATCCTAAAAAATTCCTGAGAGTTTGGAGAATATTTTATGAACAGCCCAGTTTATCAAACTGTGATTCTTGGTGGTGGCTTCACTGGCTTATTTACAGCCTTACACCTAGCTCACGAACATTATCCTCGCTCTGTAATTTTGATTGATCGCAATGAAAGCTTTTGCTTTAAGCCATTACTCTACGAATATTTCAGTGGCGAGATGGATGGTTTTCAAGTAGTACCGCATTTTACAGAATTGCTTAAAGGTAGTGGTGTAATTTTTGTTCAAGATGCAGTGGAATCGATAGACTTGCATCAACAACAAGTCAAATTAGCTTCGGGAAACTCATACAACTACAGTAACTTAGTCTTAGCTTTGGGTAGTGTTACTAGTTATCATCATCTTGAAGGTGCTAAAGAATACGCTTTTCCTTTTTGGACAGAAGCAGATGCGATCGCTCTCGATCGGCATTTAGGTGATTGTTTGCAAAAAGCAATCAAAACTGAAGATCCAGAACAACGTCGTCAACTGCTAACAGTAGTTATAGTTGGTGGTGGTGCAAGTGGTGTAGAAATGGCAGCCACTCTAGCTGATTTACTGCCACATTGGTATAACGCTATGGGAGGAAATTCTAGTGAAATCCGGGTGGTATTGCTCAATCACGGACAAGAAATTCTCAATGGTGATATTAACAATCCTCTGCGTCCAATTGCTGAGAAAGAATTACAAAAACGCACGATCCCAATTGAAATACTTACCGGAGCAGAAGCCACTACTATTCATGCCAATGCCATTGAATATAAACGCAATGAGCAAATTGAAACATTGCCAACATACACCGCAATCTGGACAGCTGGCACTTCTATTCACCCACTAATTAAAGATTTACCAATTTCTCAAGAACATCGCGATCGCCACAACCGCCTCCTAGTGAATTCTACAATGCAACTACTCGACTTTCCAGAAGTATTTGCAGGCGGGGATTGTGTAGCAGTTCAAGATAATTCACTACCGCCAACAGCCCAAGTTGCTTATCAGCAAGGAGCCAATATTGCCCAAAATTTAAAAGCATTAGCTTTAGGCGAAGCCCTCAAATCAGTAAAGGTAAATATACGCGGAACTCTCTTAAAATTAGGGTTAAATGATGCTGCCGCTAACTTATTCAATATTTTTGAAGTTGCAGGAGAATCCGGGCATTTAATTCGTCAAGGAACTTATTTAACGCTATTACCAACACCAATTCATGACTTTAAAGCAACAACTGAATGGGTGGATGAAGAGATTTTTCATCACCATCTCGATCCTCATGATGTGGGCAAAAAAGTTGTTCAAGCAGTGGAGGTGGTTGGCGCAGGAGTTATGGGTGTTTTAGCTGCCAGAAAATTATTGAAAATGTTGGGTTCGGAAGATAAAAGAGATTAGTACAGTACGGCGTAAATAAACCACGCATTCAAAACCGAATGGCACGCTTGTAAAGCCCAAACACTTATTGTATCCTCGTGTATCCTCGTTCCCAGCCTCCAGGTTGGGAACCAGTTGGGGCAAGGGCTGTATCTTAACAAGCGTGCCATTCCATTCAAAACCAATGAAATGCTTACGCTGTATTAATTTTTAATTTTTAATTTTTAATTCCGCCTTGCGGTACTAGCGCAATTTCGTGCGACATAAATTTTAATACATTTAGTCATGGTTTTGTCACAATTTCGCAATAGCTTTGTCAATACGACGTGTGATGCTATAGCTCTGGCTTTAGAAATAGTCTCAGACTAAATCCACACACCAGAATCTACAGAGGAGAATCACTTAAGGCACAGTACCTTATGAAGATGACTCTTCAGATAGAAATTGCAAAATCTCATACAGTTGTAAGGAACAAGAAAATGAATTGGAAAGTACTTGCTTTGCTCCCTGCTTTGACTCTAGCTACTGCTGTACCTGCTTACTCTTTAACTAATAATAAAAACCAAAATTCGGCTACTGCTACCCACATTGCCCAAAGTACTCAGCAAGGCAATACCATGAAAAAGCCTAATGCTGTACCAAAGCTTAGTGCCAAGCACAAGTCTAATCATCTGGCAAAGCGTAGTACTGGTACTGTACTAACAGTAGGCAGCAAAGGAGAGACAGTGAAAACTGTTCAGAATTCTTTAAAACAGCAAGGATTCTATACAGGAAGTGTGAATGGTGTGTTTGATAACAAGACTCGTGCCGCTGCGATCAAATTTCAGAAGTCTAAGGGATTAAGAGCAGACGGAATAATTGGACGCAGAACTTTAGCAGCTCTTAAATAAAATTGTTTCCTAATATAGGAATCCGGTTTGATTCGGAGAATTTACTTGCGCGTGGGCAGGGAACAGGGAATAGAGAATAGGGAACAGGAAAGAAGGCATAGATCCGTACTGAGTCTTGTTTAAAAATAAAATAGGAGTCCTATATCCTCATTCCTAAAATGCTTTAAAGACAAAAGGCTAGGAAAAAAATTCTAGCCTTAAAATACTAACCCAACTTTTTCTATTTTTCTATCTGTATAGGTCGGGGAGGCACTGCATTGTGGAGCTAGCGCGGTCTTTTCTACTTGTTCGCTTTTAGCGTTCTTGTTCAAGATGCTTCAAAAATTCCTTTAGTAATTGATAGCAATTGTTCGTAATCCTTTGGTGTATCAATATCTATATCCCCTAATGGAAACGGAATAGAAAACACTTCATTAAGGTTATGATTAATAACTTTTTTCGCTCCTGAAGTTTCCTTTAAAGCGGCAAGTTCTGAAAAAAATGTCTGACTGAATAGAGCAGGTACACCTAATGTATCTCCATATTCACAAGCAATAATCGGTTTTTTTGTCGAATAATATGCATCAACAAGTTGATTGAGAATTTGGGGAGAAACAAATGGCTGATCGCAAAGTGTAATAACTACTGCTTCTATTTTTTGCGGAAGATTATTTAACAATTCAATACCACTCTTGATTGAGGTACTCATTCCACAAGCCCAATCTAAGTTTTTAACTACTTTAACGGGAAGTTGTTTAATTTGGGGATGAATCTGTTCTGCGTTGGCTCCAAGTACTACTACCACAGGTTGACAAACTGAAGCGATCGCTATTTCTGTAATATATTGTAAAAAACTACGCCCTTGGTAAAGCAATAGTTGTTTCGGTGTACCCATCCTAGTAGATGCACCAGCAGCAAGAATCATAACGGCTATGGTTGATTTTTCGTTGTCTATAGCAGTCATAAAAACTATGGGGTAAGTAGTAAGTTTGAGTTGCTTTCATAACATTGGTGAATCGGTTGATTGCGATTTTTTAAAAAACTACCATTGCGGTTTGTTAGCACTGCTTGAATTTCTGCAATAATCGCGATCGCTATTTCTTCAGGTGTATCTGCTCCGATATCAATCCCAATCGGGCCATGCAATCTGGTTAATTGTTCAGTAGTATAAACTATTCCTTGCGAACGTAAATCTTCAAGCAATCTTTCAGTACGTGCTTTTGGGCCTAAAACCCCTATGTAGCGTGCGGGAGATGGCAGCAATGTTTTCAAAATTTCCAGGTCATCAAGATAATTATGCGTCATCACTACGGCAACTGTCTTGACATCTATAAATATTTGTTTTTGGACAATTTCTCGCTGAGTCAGAATCACGTCACAAGCTGTCGGAAATCGCGCTTTAGTTGCCTCATTAGCCCGACAATCGACTACAGTAACGTCCCAACCTAATGCTTGAGCAAACTGTGCTACGGGTACAGCATCATAACCAGCACCAAATATTACTAAAGGCGTGGGTGGTTGGATGACTTCAATAAAAACTTCTGCACTGCCTAAAGGTAACTGATAGTTTTTTACACTAGACTTTTGATTAATAAAAGCTGCTTGAGTATCTACTTGCAGAGATTGAATTAAATTTGGATCTTTGATGTCAGCGATAATTTTACCATCAGGATACAGCAGTAAACGCGACCCAAGTTTCACATCTACCTCGCCTTCAAAAGCAATGACTGTAGCAATAATACCCAAATGTTTTTGATGAAAGCACTCTTGCATAAAAGCGATCGCATTTGGTGAACTTTCTTTTTCCAGACGTTCGATCAGAACTTGCACTGTCCCATTGCACCCCAAACCAAAGCCCCAAAGAATATCTTCCGAGGCGGTGTTATCGTAAGTAACAACAATTGGTTCGCCGTCCGACATTCGTTGTTGAGTATGCTCAAATACGTCATTTTCTAAGCAACCCGCGCTGATTGTTCCGATCGTCCGACCTGTATCTGTCATCAACATTTTGGCACCCGGTCGGCGATAGGTTGAACCTTGAGTTTTGACTACAGTAGCAAGAAAAGTAATTTCACCATTTTTTTGACTTGACTGGAAGCCTTCTAAAATTGCTTGTAATTCGTTCATTTGTTTCTGTTTCTAGCAGTTTATGAAGTTGAGTAGGTAGTCTCAATGCAAACAATGCGATCGCTGTGCCATTGTGCATCGCTGCTAGTGTCAAACACTCCTTAGATTTGCTGCCTTTTAACGATTACAGTATAGTACGTTAGATTGAGGTGCGTTGTTTACCGCCGCAAGCATCGCGGTGTTCTGCTATCCAAGATAAGCGAAAACACTACTGAAATCATGCCCCACAGGATAGTTGCCAACTTTAGGCAATCGGGCGATCGCGAAACAAAGATTTACGCAGCAGACTTCAAGCAGAGGTTGTCAAACCCTTCGGGCAGGGAAAAGGGAACCCCATAACTAAAGTTAGGGGCTTGATACTATGACGCTGTATTTCTCGTACTACGTATCTCGAAATACATCTTTTTCTGTCTCCATGTTTAAAAACAGGGACTTGTACCCCTTCCCCTTCCCCCTCTTTGGTCATGACTGCGGTATGCACAGATTACTTCAGCATTCGCGGAGCGGGGCCGCGAGTGGTATCCAATCCTGAGACACGAGGCAAGGTAATCGTTTTGCCTGTTCGTGCCGCTTCGTAAATCAACGCTATAAGTTTTTGGTCTTGCAAACCTTCTTCACCAGGTGTATGAGGTTGTTTATTTTGAATCACACAATCCGCCATGTGATCGATTTCTAAGGCGAACTGATTCTTCTCACCTATCCGCACTTCGCTAATATTTTCTGCCATGCTGTTGGTTGGGGATTTGCGCGAAATCATCATTCGCAAGCCATTGTAGGAGAACGCCGGATCGAGTTGTCCCCAAGCATCAGAGCCGAAAACGCGAAACCGCCGCCCTTCATGAAAGCCGTAGCTGGTGGAGCAAATCCCTAGTATTCCACTGGGAAACCGCAGCTGGAAGGTGACATTTTCTTCTACTTCTTTGAAGCGCGGATCGCCGGGAGTACTGAAGATTTGGGCGCTAATTGCGATCGGTTCCTCTCCCGTTAAATAGCGAGTTGCATTCAAGCAATAAATTCCTACATCCGGTAAAGAGCCACCTCCAGCTAAGGCGCGTTTCAATCGCCACTGATTTAAGTCACCTCCCTGGTTTTGTCCGTTGTCTGCCTGAATCACCTTCACAGTTCCCAATTCTTTGCTACGGATCATCTGAATCATGGCGCGATGGTGCGGCTCATATTGGCAGCGATAAGCAATCATCAGCTTGCGATCGGCTTGTTTGCACGCGTCGATCATTTGTTGAGCATCTTCGACTGTGGTTGCCATTGGCTTTTCACACAGAATATGCTTTCCAGCTTTCGCACCACGCACCGTATATTCCCGGTGCATACTGTTAGGCAGTACAATATAAATTACATCAACGTCTGGATTGTTGCGGAGATTGTCGTAATTCTGATAGTTGTAAACGTTCTGCGGTTTAATGCCATACTGCTGGGCAACAAGATTTGCTTTAGCTGTATCACCACTAACTAATGCAGTTGGCTTTGCTAGTTTACATTCTGCAAAGGCAGGCATGATTTCTTCTAATGTCAGTCTGCCAAGTCCAACGATCGCAAATCCCAAACGTCGCTCTGGAGGTAATGCAGTTGGTGGCCCACCCGTATCAACCTCAGTTTTTTCTGAGATGGGCGCAAACTCAATCTGAGGCGGCAACGAACCTCCGCGAGGAGTGGCTTGTCCCGTTGGTTGTTGGGCAGTAACCTCTTCGCCCATACTACCAATTGCGGCGGCTGAAACGGCTCCTAACCCAGCTGTAGTTAGAATTTGACGACGAGAAATTTTTCCTTTAAACAATTTAGACATCGTGGTTCCTTAAAATTCTCTTTAATGATGAAATTTTCGGCTTCCAGCAGTTTTCATATATTTGAACCACATCTGTCGTAGGGACACATGATTGCTCATTGTTGTCAACTTAAGCTCAAACGTTTGTCCCACAAACGCTTTACCCCACCCCAAAGCATCGGCTTGTAATACACAAGTCAAATTACCCCCCTTAATCCACCCGATATATTGGGGGGAAACAAGATTTCTTGTTCCCTCCCCTTTATAAGGGGAGGGTTAGGGTGGGGTAAAACCTTGGTTACTCAGCTATTTTAGAAAGGTTACTGGGTTTGGGAAAATTCCTATACCTTTACCCCTTACCCTTTTCCCTACAATGCCAAGAAGTTTAATCATTGCTGTACCCCTACCACCTTCTCTACAAAACGCTACGCGTAGCTTGCTTGTTTGCAAGAGTACGCGCAGCAGATACAAAGGGAAAGAAGAAATGCTTAACTGAACTTTATTGCCTTACGGGGTAGTGGTTGGAGTTGGGGTGCTAGTTGGAGTTGGGGTGCTAGTTGGAGTTGAGGTGCTAGTTGGAGTTGGGGTGCTAGTTGAACTTCCAGGATTAACAAGAGAACTAACCTCTTGCAGGTGTTGTTGGAGGGTTGGTAGCGTTTGAGCCGCAAATGCTTTCACGTCTGCATCTTGTCCTTGTTCAGCTTCAGTTTGGAATGCGGCGACATCCTTTTGATGAGCTTGAAGCATCTGGTTCAGATATTGACGATCGAAGTTAGCACCAGAAAGTTTGGATAAACGTTGCTTTACTTGCTGATTTTTGGCGCCAATAGTAGTTGGCAGCGTCACACCTTTTTGAGCCGCCAGCTGTTTAAGTTGATTGTTTGCTTGCGTATGATCTTCAACCATATGCTGTCCAAACTGTTTTACCACATTGCTAGCTCCACGTTGTAATGCCAGTTGTCCTAGTTGGACTTCTGCTAAACCATCTTGAGCGGCTTGAGTCATGAACTGTCTGTCTGCCGAACTGAGGTTATTTTGCCCTGATGGAGTTGGTGAGGTAGTTGGCGATACAGTTGGGGATGGACTCTCAGTTCCTTGTACAGGTACAGCAGCTGGAACTTCAGATGTAGTCTGGTCGTGCGGAGTAGTCGGTGTGCAACCAGTCGCCAGAGATAAAGCGATCGCTACTATACCAGTAGAAAATATTTTGAAGTTAGACATAATTAGTGTTCTCCTTGGATAAAGCTATATTTTGAAACGTTGAATGAAAAATTAAACGCGATCGCACAGTTGAGTAAGCTACAAACAAAGCCGATTAATGTGAAGCAGATGCCGGTGGTGCAAATTGTGCAAATAGATTCAAGATTTCTCGATTGAATGCAGGGATATCATCTGGTTGAGTTCTGTTTGGGCGAGGAGCGGTTGCAAAAATCTTTCCGAAACTGTAATGCTGCCACTAATCCCGAAGCAGAAGCAGTTTTTAACAACCTGCGTCTACTGATTTCCATAATTGTCTCCTACAAGCACCAACAGGAATGAGCCGTATATTATCACTGCTATCTGGCACAGAGACTCTAGCTAAGGTGTGCTTTTAAATATACTCCGCAAGATGCATTCACAATGCAAATCGATGCATTCACCATGCAAGTTGATGTATTCCTAATGCAAGTCAATGCATTCATAATGCAAGTTGATGTATTCCTAATGCAAGTCGATGTATTCCTAATGCAAGTCGATGTATTGTAAAAACTTACTTTTTGTTTAAACTTGCTTGATTTAAAACTTTATCAATAAAAGTAGGAGTTATATCATGTCCGCCTAATTAGTTATAATTCCCGCATCTGTGCAAAAACCAGGAAACCCTCTTTCCCCCTGCCCCCTGCTCCCCTGCCGTCTTAATGATAAGTCTTTAACCGGACATGATATTAAAGGGCAGCAGGAAAACCCTCTGTTTTTTGCCTCGTAACAAACTCGCAAGCGAGAGACGAAAGCACCACCACTTTTTCCACTAAACCTGCTGTTGTGCCATTTTACGAATTTCCTTTGCTTAGAAATTGCTTAACCGTCTTAGGTTTAATGTGGGGATAGCGATCGCTCCCAATCCGATCGAGTTTGCCTTTACCCGATACCATCGCGTACATATACTGGTGGTAAACGTACTCTTCGCGTGAACTGGCTGACGCTTTTTTGTTAGCAATCCAAGCTTTCATCTCGGCGATACTGCCCAATGATTTTTCGGTTAATTTGCTGCCTGTTGCCGCTTCATAAGTGGCTTTCAACTGCTTCGCGGTTAAAGTGTCACCTGCGACTGACAATGCCGTGTTTCCTAAGCTTGGGTCGCTCACCGCTTCCGCCACATACTTGGCGGTATCATCAGTAGTGGTAAGATCGAGCGGTGTTTCACCATCGCCCCAGTATTGAAATATCTGATGTTCTAGGTCAAACAGTGGCATATAGGTGATGAATTCCATAAATGCCCCGTTGAGAACTAGGGTATATTCCAAACCCATGAGCTGGAGATACTCAAACACTTCCTTCCGCATATCCAGGTTATCATTGTCGCCATAATCCAGTTTGCGATAGTCCACGGAGTAATCGGAAGGAATGAACCGCTTCACGCCCTGCTGTTTGGCAGCATCAATCAGGTTTTTCTGCCCTGGCACAGTCACGTCATTATTGCCGATCGCAGAGACGACCACATCAACCCCGTCACAAACAGACAGCAGCGTTTCAGGTTTCATTAAGTCGCCTTCTGCGATCGTGACACCCTTAGCTTGCATCGCCTCAATTTTTTGACGATTTTTTGCACTGCTGTCGTTGATTGAGCGCACCATTGCTCGAATATCAAGGTTGCTTTTGTCGAGTAGAGCAGAAACAATCTTAGAACCCAGCATCCCAGTAGAGCCAGCGACTAGAACCGTCAATTTTGTTGTCATGATTTTCTTTGTATTTACAGAATTTAATGAGGCAGACTCGTTACTTGAAAAGCGATCGATCTGCCAGAGCCAAACTCGAATAATTTGGTGTTGGGTAATTTAGCTTGCAAAGCCTTGTAAGAATTTTGTTTTAGCGGCAGGATACTGCTGAATGACTTGCTCAAGCGCTTGATTAGCTTGTTCTCGATCGGGAAAAGGTATTGAAGCAGGAGGCAATGTGCGTGCCTCTGCGGGCACTGTCGTTGCCATGATTGTATACTCAAAACCTGCGGGGACATAAGTATTGAGTAGTCGAGCCGTTTCAGAATCGATTTGAAAAGCGTGTTTTGTACCCCGTGGAATTGACACAAACGATCCAGCAGTTGCTTTAATCGGCTGGTCTTCGACAAAGAAGGTGGCTTCGCCTTCGAGAATGTAAAAGGTTTCATCTGCCGCCTCATGAATGTGAGGTGGTGCTGCCGGCCCATGCGGTATAATTTCTTCTATACAAGAATACTGTCCATCAGTATCTTCGGCAGTTGCCAGCATAATCCAGAGAATGCCCATACCCCAATAAGCGCGACCTTCGGCACTATTAACTTGAAAAGCTTGTGGCTTGTTTTGTGCGTTCATGTATAAATCCTTTATTTCAATTAGTTAGAATTTCATGGTAGAAAAAGCTTTATTTTTATCCCTTGATTAACCAATCTCTAGAAATCGTAGGAAAAATAAAGCCTGACTGTCTTGGACGATCTTGCTTTTTAACAGTACATTCTTGCTCTAAGGAATAAGAATTAAACAACATACAATTTATGTTTATGTCCCTGGCTTACCTCACCCTCAATCCCTCTCCTTATAAAGGAGAGGGAAGCTAGAGACAGGATGAAGTTTTGCATTTTATTTAATCCACGTTCCTAAGCGCGGAACTGGCTGGGTGAAACACCAAAATGGCGCTTGAAATGGCGGTTCAGGTGACTTTGATCGACAAAGCCTACTTGAATTGCAATGTTAGCGATCGAGAGATTTGTAGTCTTGAGTAGCTGTTTCGCCTCTTTTGTGCGGCATTTGAGTAAATACTGGTGTGGTGTTAATCCGGTCGATTGTTTAAACAAACGGCTAAAGTAATAAGGACTTATCTGCACCATTTCAGCCATGAGCGTCAGGCTAGGATTCTGCGCTGAATGCTGGTGAATATATTCAGTCACTTGTCGTAATCGAGCCTGCGATAATCCGTCAGAATAGCTTGCAATTTTGGGCTTTTGAGTCGAGTAGTGCCGTAGTAAATGAGCAGAAAGTGCGGTTGCCATTGACTCGGTGTAGAAGCGATCGCAGGCATTCTCAGATTCAAGATTTACTTTTAGAGCAATTCCAATTTGATAAATTAACGGGTCATTTAACTTGAATTGGGGTATAATCTCAAGTCGATCCGGATCGACCACTTCCGCCGCGATCTGCTCGATAAACGTAGGTTCAAGGTGTAGAGCAATCCACTCGCTTGCATCCTGTAAACGCACTGATACAGGAGCAGTTGCAGGAGTTAAACAAATATCGCCGTTGCTGAAGCTCGCGCATCGTAAATGACCATTTAGCAATTGCTCTTTGATCGCGACGGCGTGATTGAGATGAATTGTGATCAAATGCTGCGAGAAACAATGCTCAGGAGTCTCAACAGCATTGTGGTACTCGTAATAGCTAACTCTGACTCCATTCCAGAATCCTTTTTGACTAGCAAGAACAGGCGCACTTGAACCAATTTTTGAAATGAATTCGTCGCTGGCAGCGTCAAGTATTAACGGCTGTTCTGTAGTCATGCTTCTTTTACTGGCTGTTAAAGTCTCACTAAATTTAATAAATACTTTGGTTACAAATAGCACTCATTCTTACCCCTTGATATCTATCTGGAGTTAGGATTAATTACTTCTTGTAGAACTGACTTTTCACGGCATCTGGAAAACCTCACTTCATATTTCTCTTTCCTAAAAGGCTACGGTGTACACACAAGTCGAATTACCCCCCTTAATCCCCCCGATATATTGGGGGGAGACCGGAAAATCTAGTTCCCTCCCCTTTATAAGGGGAGGGTTAGGGTGGGGTAAAACTTTGGTTAATCAGCTATTTAGATAGACTGGTAGCTGCTGACAGCAAATTGCGCTCTAATCGAATACACGTAGAGACGTAGCATTGCTACGTCTCTACAAGGTTTTAGGTTTTATATTTATCTAAAATGTGCTGTATCTCTTTAATGATGGGAAATACACAGACATTCTACGCCCGTTCATGTACTTGACACCACTTTGCGGGGCGCTAAAAAGCCAAGGACGATCGCTACCAAGAACAATGCTGGAACATCACCAAACAGATGTCCCTGTTCAACAGGGTCAATTACTGCATGTACCGCCATGATCAGCCCGTGGATTGCACTTGATATGACGGTGAACCAGATTAAACTGAGGTGAGCTTCTGGTTGTCTTGAAGCCAACAGCAAAAATACACCAAGCGTCGCATAAACACCAACGATCATCTGTTCGTATTCGTGCTGACCTGGTTGCCATAACCAGCCTGATGCCCAGACTTGAGTTAGCGGATATATAAGTAGAAAAGCTATGCCAACAAGAACCAGAGCGATTCGTAAGTAGCGATCGCGCCCATCCATTGCTTTAACCTCCACTATTTTCTAGTGCAGTCTTTACTAACAAAACTGCATCATTTTGTGATTGTATTCCGACTAGTGACACTTCAGCTTTAGAGTGTTAGAAATTTTAATGCTCCTCATGGTTTTTAACGTGAGTTCGACGGGTCTATTTTGACCTCTCCCCCAGCCCCTCTCCTACCAGGAGAGGGGAAAAAACTTTTCTTTTTTCGTTACTCCTCCCTCTCCTAAAAGGAGAGGGAGGCTGGGAGGGAGAGGTCTGTCGAACTCACGTGTTTTTAGTATCGTCTAACAGTTTTGTAATTGCATCGGTCTGTTATGCCAATACATCGGTCTGTTATGCCAATACATCGGTCTGTTATGCCAATACATCGGTCTGTTATGCCAATACATTGGTCTGTTATGCCAATACATCGGTCTGTTATGTTAATACATCGGTCTGTTATGCCAATACATCGACCTGTTATCTTAAACTATCCTTTTTAACCTTGCTCTATCTGAAAATTTCATCTTACTGATAACTTTTTTTGTTTTAATGGGTACGTTAAATGTACAATTTACTAAGTATGCATATATGCCTCCCCAAAATACAACAAACCGTTTGCGTCCTCTACTGATTAGTCAAGATATTGACTCATTCCACGGTTTACAAACCGTCAGCACTTACAACACAACTCGTGCTGATGCTTCATCTGCTAATTTACAAGAAGCTTATCAGGCAATGTTGATTTCTCAACAAACCGAAACCGAGAAATTAGCTTTATACCGTGCTGCTGCTGATGCTGCGCGATTAGCAGAGTGGGAATTTCATAATGCCGTATTAGCGATGAAAGAAGTTGTACGCGGGCAATATGGTTCAGATAGCGATCAAGCTCAAGCTGTGGGATTGAAGAAAAAATCAGACCGCAAACGTCCTTCGCGGAAAAAGACAGTTGCGATCGCAAGTTAATTAACTTAATTAAGTTTGAAAATTGGCGATCGCATTTGCAGTATTCGGCGTTGTAGTTTATATAAAAATGCGATCGCGTCATTCTTTAAAGCTAGCGTGACACAAATAACCTTTGCAACTCAATTTACCACCTCACTTCCGGTACAGCAATTTATTATGCCGCTCACAACAAATGGTGTTAAGGACTTTGGCTCAACTCTTGGATTATAGCTTCTGCACCTCTATTCATTTGTTCCTCATCCTTGCGTCTCAAGCGAGAGTAGAGCCAGTCAAAAATTAATGGACTGCGACGACGGTTATCATAAATTTGAGCTTGTAAGCTGTATGATTCTCTCTCAAGGTCTTGAGGAGTAAATCTTCCATTAATTACTTCTTGTAAAAGAGCCTCAGCATTTTCTCTAAGCCTATCAAGTCTGTTTGCAGCTTCGTTATGCTCAATATATTGACGCAACCCAAAAACAAACGCAGGTGTCAATGGGGCTAGAACAGCCAACAAAAACTTTTCAAGAGTTAAACCTCCAATTAAACCAATCAGAAAGACAATAATATTTAAAGTAACCAATATGGAAATCACCCACTTAGAATAGCGACGACGCAGTTGAGCATCCCACCAGATATTAGAACGTTGGCAAATAATTCGTGCTTGATGAATTGGCAATTTTCCAACACTAACTGCATACCAATTTTTAAGAGTTGAATAGTTTGGATTTTTACGTTTAAACCTAGTGGAAGCATCAATAATAGTTTCTGGCTCAATACGAATTCCACAGTTTAAATTTAACCAATTAAATTGGAGGACTTCACAATCAAAAAGTTGTTGAATTTTTGCAGCTTTCTCTTGAGAAGAATTTTGTAACCGAGAAAAAATAAGAAGTTCTAGGAAAGTGACGCTAATCCCCCATAAGCCAGCATAAACTGCCATTTTAGGAAATATTGCAACCAAAATAGACCAGGCAATTACCAGTGGAACGCTAATAACTACACTAATAACTTGTAAGGCTTTTGCATCAGAATAAAGTTGGCGTTGTGCAGCCAATTTATCTAGCTGTCGCTGAGTGTTTTGTTCTTGGGGAATATTGTTCATAAATAGTTTTGATGAAGTAACTTTAAAATTCAGAGACAAAAAAGATTGTCTTTTTAAACTTAAATACTGTATTAAATATAAGTAGGAAAGTTAAATCCAAATATACTACCCCATTTTGCAATGGATAATTTTTGATCACCTTTACTCTCCAATTCCCTAGCTTCTAAAGCTTTTTTATAATCAATATACGCTCTAGTAAAAATTTTATTTCGCTCCTCACTATTCAGTTTATTGATATCACCTTGAATGCCTTTTGGATCGTTTACTGGAGAGAAAATTTTGTCTTGAATATATTGCAGCACTTTGGGAACCTCTAAATCTACATATACAGAGGCTTTTGTATAGCTTTGTGTGGAATATAAATCTAGTATCATATTCTCGATCAAGTACGAAGACATTGAGGGCATAATTGGTCTCTCATTCCAATATTTCATCAATCTTATTACATTTAAGACATTCCCATTATTAAGCTGATTGACCTCAGTTACTCGATTCCTATCAATTCTTGGATCTGTTTTTTTCCA
This sequence comes from Nostoc sp. DedSLP04, assembly GCF_034530775.1. Classification (NCBI taxonomy): domain Bacteria; kingdom Bacillati; phylum Cyanobacteriota; class Cyanophyceae; order Nostocales; family Nostocaceae; genus Nostoc; species Nostoc sp. DedSLP04. The sequence continues at coordinate 52,268 of NZ_JAVRCL010000011.1, forward strand.
ATGTCCCTTACCATCTGGAATAAGATAGTAATCTTTGTTTAGCCAGTCTTTTTGTGTAAAAAAGCAAGGTACAAGATCGAAAGTCCAGGGATAACTTTTTAAATTAAGAGTGGCGGCTTCCATATTACGTTTTTTATTAGCCTTGTCATATTGTGGAACTCGATCAAGTAGGCTTATAAGTTTATTGATGACTCTTCGGGAATTGAGTGTATTTGTGTTGTCATAACAGAGAGGTTTCAGTTTGTAAGCATAATCAGAGACATATATTTCAATCCTATCGATGTATTCTTGGTAACAACCTCCTTCAGCAATGAAGGCAATCATTATATCAATGTCATCAAGTTCTCTCTTTTTGGTGCGTCTAGCAAAAGAACCAAAAGATATATCTTTTTCTGAGTACAACTTTGGAAAAGTTATCTCCCTACTAGGGAACAAGCGTATTTGGTCTAAAAGCCAATCCCGACTACTTCTTGCTAACTGAGTTTCATCTGGGTCTAAGTTGACATAATCTTTCAAAAAAATGTTGAAAGCTTCGTTAACTGTTCTAACCATGTTCGTTTAGGCATACTAAAATTCAGAAAGTAACCCCATGTTTAGCCTATTATTTCAGTGGTGAATGCTAAACTTGGGATTTCTTGAGATTTTAGCTTATCAATTCGTACATGTGTACTAATTAAGATATAGAGATAACCGTACTTAGCTTTAGTTTCAAAGCTGTAGAACAGCTATTCAGCAACAATCTTAGCCGCCTGGGCCTAGAAATTGGCGTGCAGTATTTGGCGTTGCAGTTGATGAGATATGCGAACTGCCAAAGGCGGCAGCGCTTCGCTATCGCGTCATTCCTGAAAGCTCAACGGCAGCAATTAATCTCTTGCGCTCATATCTTGCATTTGCTGATTGCTCGAACGCTCTAACTCCAAATCTTCCCAAGAAACTGGATCTTCTACAGGTTCCAAATGAGTTGTAACGTGGGTTGAAGGCAGCACCCGAACAATCGCAAGCTCAATTGCTTCGCATAAATCATGCCCTTGTTGCACTGTCCAAGATCCAGGTACAAGAACATGAAAGGAAACAAAGCGACGGGTTCCAGCAGCGCGGGTTCGCAAGGCATGAAACTGGATGTCTTGACCTTTGTACTCGTTAAGGATGCTCTTGATTGCGTCAATTTCTTTTTTAGGTAAAGCTGCATCCAGTAAAGCGCTACTGGTTTCCCGCAGTATACGAAATCCTGTCCAAGTAATATTTGCTGCTACTATCAGTGCAATAATTGGATCGAACACGAGAGCGCCTGTTAGCTTGACGAGTAAGATTCCAACTACCACACCAGCCGAAGTCACCACATCAGTAAACAGGTGGTGAGCATCAGCCCTGAGTGTGATGGAACGCAACCGCCGCCCTGCCCGTAGCAAGATAAAGGCAACAACGCCATTGATTGCGGTTGCAATGAGGGAAAGTGCCAACCCTAATCCCAGCTGTGTTAATGGTTCTGGATGCAGCAAGCGTCCCCAAGCTTCAACAGCAATGCTGATAGCGGCTATTACAATCAACGCACCTTCTGCACCACTGGAGAAGTATTCGGCTTTAGAATGCCCAAAGGCGTGTTCGGCATCGGCTGGTTTATCAGCATAGGTCAATGCCCATAAAGCAACCAATGCTGCTACGAGATTTACAATTGACTCAATAGCATCTGAAAGCAAACCTACTGACCCGGTTAGCAGGTAAGCGCCAAATTTCAAGGCAATAGTGATGATTGCTGCTGCAATCGATAAGAAAGCGTAGGATCGGGCTGTTGGACTACTCATCTCGGTCACGGACGTAATTACAGTGATTCCGAGCTAAGAGTACCAAATTTTACTTGAGCGGTCATCAATCTTGAGTCTTCTACTGATTGGTATTTCAAGACGCGATAAATTTAAGACGCGATAAATCGCGTCTCTACAAGTGTTGCGATCGCCATATCTACAGCAGCTTGTCTAAGGTAATTGGCAAATCGCGGATGCGCTTACCGGTGGCATGATAGACAGCATTAGCGATCGCCGCCGCAGTGCCGGTAATGCCAATTTCACCAATTCCTTTGACACCGAGCGGGTTGATATGTGGATCTTGTTCATCGACAAACAACACTTCAATATCAGGAACATCTGCATTCACTGGTACGTGATACTCAGCTAAATCATGGTTGACAACGCGTCCTCGGTTGGGGTCTGTTAGCGTATGTTCCATTAACGCCATGCCAATGCCATAAATAATCCCACCGATCAGCTGACTGTTGGCTGTTTTAGCGTTGAGGATGCGTCCTACGCCAAAAGTTCCCACCCAGCGCGTTATTCGCACTTCGCCTAAATCAGGCTCAACGCGTACTTCGGCAAACTGCGCTCCAAATGAGTGCATTGAGAACTTCTTTTGTTCCTCTCCAGGCTTGGCATCTGCACGCGCTTCGAGCATTTTCATCCCATGTCGTGCCAAGATTGCCTGATATGTTTCGCTGGCGGAGGATTTATTTTTTAAGAAAAAGCTGCCATCTTGAGCAATCACATCCTCAGCCTTTGAACTATAAAGCGGCGATTTTTGATCGGCAAGTGCTAGTTGCAAAAGCTGACTGCGTGCTTGATTTCCCGCTAAATGCACGGCTGAACTGACACTGGCGGCAGTTTGGGAACCACCAGAAATAGGGGTTTGTGGCATCTTGGTATCACCTAGTTCAAACCGCACTTTCTCAACTGGTAAACCGAGTGCTTCAGCTGCAACTTGAGTCATCACAGTATAAGTTCCCGTACCAATATCTTGCGAACCGCTTCGCACCACGGCTGTACCGTCTGCCATAATTTGAGCGATCGCTGATGCTGGGGAACGGTTGGTAGGATAAGTAGCTGTCGCCATACCCCAACCAATCAAATAATTACCATCTCGCATCGAACGGGGCTGAGGATTGCGCTTTTGCCAGCCAAACTTTTCTGCCCCCAATTTGTAACACTCTCTCAGTGACTTGCTCGACCAAGGTATTTCTTTACTAGGATCGACTTCAGCATAGTTACGCAAACGCAACTCTACCGGATCGATATTGAGTGCATAAGCTAGTTCGTCCATTGCCGATTCTAAGGCAAACGACCCAGAAGCTTCGCCTGGGGCCCGCATATAGGTTGGTGTTCCTTGATCGACCTGAACCAGATGGTGGCTAGTTTCGATATTCGGGCTAGCGTAGAGCATTCGGGCGCTTTTACCAACAGGTTCAATAAATTCATCGAAAGTTGAAGTCTGGGAAGTGCCGACGTGTCGCAAAGCAGTCAATTTGCCATCGCGGGTTGCACCGAGAGAAACCTGTTGAATTGTCTCCGGTCGGAAGCCCACAGGCCCATACATTTGTATCCGTCCCAGAACTAATTTCACTGGGCGATTAACTTGCTTTGCGGCCATCGCCGCTAGCGGGACGTGCGACCAAGCCGACCCTTTGCAACCGAAGCCACCGCCCACAAAGTAAGACATAATGCGCACTTTCTCAGGCTCAATTCCTAATACCCCTGCAACTTTTTGTTGAGCCTGAAAGATGCCCTGAGTTGCGTCATACAGCAGCAGTTCATCGCCTTGCCAAACTGCTGTTGTAGCATGAGGCTCCATCGGATTGTGATTTTCGACTGGCGTGGTATAGGTTTGCTCGACGCGGACAGCTGCCGCCGCTAGTCCCTGGCTGAGATTGCCATGCTCTAAATCGGGCGGTTCCTCTCTAGGGATTTTACCTTTAGGCAAGTATGCCTTAGCGAGATTGTCCCGCATATTAATGGTTGGTTTCTCTTTGTCATAGCGAACTTGCACCAGCGAAGCAGCATACATCGCTCGTTCAAAGGTATCAGCAACCACAACACCAATATGCTGACCGCTATACAGCACAATGTTATCTTGCAGGACTTGCAGCTTGCGACCGCCGCCCTTTTCTCCAGAAGCTTTGGGCGCGTTGAGGTGGGTAATTACTGCTAATACACCCGGTACTTGTTCCGCCGCCTTGGTATCGATTTGGGCTATTTTACCTTTGGCGATCGCACTTTGAATTGTCACGCCATAAGTCATTTTGGCGACCGGAAACTCAGCCGCGTAACGTGCGCCACCAGTCACCTTCAGGTATCCATCAACTCGATTTAGCGGTTTGCCGACAACTATATTTTTATCCCCTGTATTCATGCCATCCCTCCCACTGTTGTCAGCGCCTTAACAATTGTGCGTTTAGCCAGTTCGACCTTAAAGCCGTTGTATTTTTGAGGTTTAGCACCGGCGATCGCAGCCAATGCTGCTGCTTGAAATGTTGCTTGGTTTGCCGGCTTGTTCAGAAGCACTTTTTCCGCTTCCAAGGCACGCCAGGGCTTTGTCCCAACGCCACCAAGGGCAATGCGTGCCGAGCGAATAATTCCATTTTGAATATCTAATGCTGCTGCAACCGATGTCATCGCAAAGGCATAGGAGGCGCGATCGCGAACTTTTAAATAGTGCGATCGCCTTGCGAAGTTTAAAGCAGGTAAATCAACGGCAACAATTAACTCTCCGTGTTCTAAAACCGTCTCCCTTTCTGGAGTTTCGCCAGGTAGAAGATGAAAATCTACCAGCGGGATACTGCGCTCTCCTCTCGGCCCGCGTGTTTGCACAACGGCATCAAGTGCCACCAATGCCACAGCCATATCAGAAGGATGGGTAGCAATACAGCGATCGCTACCGCCAAGAATTGCATGGATGCGGTTATAACCCTCAATTGCCGGACAACCTGAACCAGGAACGCGTTTATTGCAGGGGAAGGCGGTATCGCGGAAGTAGTAACACCGAGTACGTTGCAGCAAATTTCCGCCGACACTTGCCATATTTCGCAGTTGCGGTGATGCCCCAGACAGCAACGCCTCCGCCAACACCGGGTAACGCTCCTGAATTATCGGATTATAAGCAACCTCGCTATTGCTTGCCATTGCTCCAATCCGCACACCGTTACCCTGCATTTCTATCTTGCTCAGTGGGAGTGGGTTAATGTCAACCAACTCTCTTGGATTCTGGACATTCAGCTTCATCAAATCGATGAGGCTAGTACCACCAGCGAGATACGAAGCTTGGGCATCTGGAGTAACCAACGCCACGGCATTTTCTGCCTGTCCTGCTTTCTTATAGCTAAACGGCTGCATCTTTTTTTCCCTCTAAGACATCGCGGACAGCAGCCACGATATTTGGATAAGCACCGCAACGGCAGATATTGCCGCTCATCAGTTCGCGAATGTCGGCATCTGATTTAGCGTGTCCCTCGTTCACCAAACCCACCGCCGAACAAATCTGTCCTGGCGTGCAGTAGCCGCACTGAAACGCATCGCGGGCAACAAACGCGGCTTGCATCGGGTGCAGATTATTTCCTTGTTCCAACCCTTCAATAGTTGTGATTTTTGCGTCGGTGTGCATAATTGCAAATGTCAGGCAGGAATTAATTCGTTGCCCATCAACCAGCACTGTGCAAGCACCACACTGACCATGATCGCAACCTTTTTTAGTACCAATTAATCCTAGATATTCCCGAAGTGCATCAAGTAAGGTAACACGCGGTTCAATTTGCAAACTATGAGGTGTTCCATTCACTTGTAGCGTCACCTTCACAGTTTCAGAAGTGGAAGTTGCCAGCATTGGGGTAGTTTTTTTTACTTGAGTTTCTGCTACAGCTTTCTCTACAAAATTAGCGATCGTAGCCGCTACTGTGCTGAAGACCATCAATTGACCCAGCTTGCGGCGTCTTAAGACAAACCTCATTTGTTCGCTCCATTCTGTTTTTGTTAAAAATATTGAGTAATTATCTATGCTGAAATTATTGATAGAAAACCAGACTTACCAAAAAGCATTTTCTCTAAAAAGACATTGTTAATAGAATACAATTTCGTCTTGTTATGTCTCTCTATCAGAAGATTTATGCCATAAGTATTATCTAGACCGATCAAAATAGAATTAATATCAAGTCCGGCTAATTAGTTATGATTTTTCCTCGTTTCCAGACGAAGCCTGGGAACGATAACAACGATAAAACAATGAAAAATAAAGCTTTTTTAGACTTATGTGTACACCGTAGCCTTATAAAGGGGAGGGAACCAAACTTCCTTAATCCCCCCTATATATTGGGGGGATTAAGGGGGGTAAAAATGTGATATAAATCACAGCAAAACACTTTTAAAACAACCTCTAAACTGCAAAGCACAGTAAAAAGGAGAACAAGAATATTGTTCTCCTACGAATGCTTTATATTCCATGTCATTGAAAGCGGCTATAGGTTTTTAGCGAGCGATCGCAAATCAGTTTTCGTCTCGCCCGTGAACTTGCGCAGGTGGACTGGTTGCTTCAACAGCAGTAAATGATTCTAAAATTTTATAAGTGTGGCTGGCTCCTTTTGGTACTATCCAAGAACTGCCAGGTTCTAGTAAAATCGTTTGCCCTTCAAGATGCAATTCTGCACGACCAGTAATTACATAACCAACAGTTTCATATTCTCTTGCTGTTGGCTCTTTAGGTTCGTTCGGTTCCTCATTTTCCCATAGGCGCATGGAAATGGTTTTGCCAGATGCAAGATATTTCTGACCAAGTTGGCCTTTAGGAGAATTGCTAGAGTCTACTTTGATAACGGTTGTATCAGACATATTTTTTGCCTCTTTTACTTTTAAACTTTGATTGTTTTGCCAGTGCGAGCTGCCTGGTAAATTAGTTGCATCAGCCTGACATCTTGCAAGCCTTCTTCTCCAGGAGTTTTGGGCTGTTTATTCGCCATGATGGACTCGGACAAATGATCCATCTCTAGGGCGAATTGGTTCTTTTCCTGAATATTCTGTTCTTCACTGCTGTTTTTGCGTTTGATTGTCAAGCGATGTTGGTAGTAGTCGGTAGCTGGATCTAACTCTAAGACTGCATCTGAACCAAAAACTTGGATACGCTTGGTATCTGCATAGCCGTAGCTTGACGTGCAGTTAGCAAGCACACCACTAGGAAAACGCAAAACGAAGTTGACATTTTCCTCAACTTCCCGAAAGCGGGGGTCACCAGGGGTGCTGTACATCATGGCGCTAATTTCTTGTGGTTCCTCGCCTGTAATGTATCTAGCAGCATTCAAGCTGTAGATGCCTATGTCATAAAGAGAACCGCCGCCAGCTAGTTTTTTTTGTGCCCGCCAACGATCTGCGGGATCTTTGGGGTCGAGGTTGCGTCCGTGGTCAGAGGTTATGGTTTTTAGTTTACCGAGTTTGCCGCTTTGTGCAAGTTCGATCGCAGCCAGGTTGTAAGGTTCATATTGAGCGCGGTAAGCAATCATCAATTTGCGATCGCCTTTTTTGGCAGCATCAATCATTGCTTGGCATTCCTCGACAGTAATAGCCATTGGCTTTTCGCACATGATATGCTTACCAGCTTGGGCACCACGAATACTGTATTCGGCGTGTAACCCATTAGGTAAAATGATATAAATAACATCAACCTCCGGGTTATTGCGGATGGTGTCGTAGTTCTGGTAATTGTAGATATTTTTCGAGTTAACCCCGTATTGCTGGGCTATGCCTTCAGCTTTGGCGCGATCGCCACTGACTAGTGCTACCAACTTTGAACGCTTACATTCACCAAACGACGGAATAATCTGTTGCGTAGCAAATTTTCCCAAGCCAACAATAGCCCATCCTAACTTTTTTTCAGGAGGCATAGATGGTTCTTTGCCTGGTGCTGGCCCAGCTTGGGCTAAGGTACGATTAGGTTTAAAAATAGTACCTGCTACCCCAAAAGTACTCAGTGTAATTAACCCAAAACCTGCTTTGTGTAATATAGTACGACGCGTAAATTGTGATTTTAGTAAATCAAACATGGAAGGTTAGGTGTTAAGTGTTGGGGCACTGGGCATTGGGAAGAGGCACAGGGGTAGGGTGAAGTTTGCAGAGGGGAAAGAAGGTAATTTTGTATTCTCCCCCTTGCTCCTTGCTCCCTGCTTCTTCCCCATTCCCCACTACGGTTTGAGTACTACTTTGATGCAGTTATCTTTCTTGTGTTTAAAAATTTCGTAGCCGTGCGGCGCTTGTTCTAGAGGTAAAGTGTGAGTGATGATAAATGTTGGATCGATATCACCGTTTTGGATGTGTTCTAGCAAAGGTTTTAGATACTTGTGGACATTCGTTTGTCCCATTTTGAAGGTTAATCCTTTGTTCATGGCAGCACCCATTGGGATTTTATCTAAAAAGCCACCGTACACACCCGCAAGTGATACGTGACCACCTTTAGCAGCAGATACTATTACTTGCCGTAATGCCGTCGGACGGTCTGTTTCTAAACGTACTGCTTGCTTTACCTGGTCGTACATCGCCATAAAATCTGTACCATGTGCCTCCATTCCCACTGCATCAATGCAAGCATCGGGGCCACGACCGCCAGTCATTTCTTTGAGTGCTTCGCCAATATTCACTTCTTCGTAGTTGAGAACTTCTGCTTTGCCGTATTCTTTAGCCATTTGCAGACGTTCGGGAACGCGGTCAAAGGCGATCACCCGTTCCGCACCTAGCATATATGCGCTTCTGATGGCAAATTGTCCGACTGGCCCACAACCCCAAACGGCGACAATATCACCGGGTTTGATGTTGCAGTTCTCAGCTGCCATGTAGCCTGTGGGAAAAATATCTGTTAGAAATAGCACTTGCTCATCCGTTAAACCATCGGGAATTTTGAACAAGCCTACATCGGCAAAAGGTACTCTTGCATACTCTGCTTGACCGCCAGCGTAACCGCCGAATAAATGAGAGTAGCCAAATAGACCTGCTGGTGAATGTCCCATTTGCTTTTCTACTAACCAAGCATTGGGGTTAGAGTTATCGCACAGCGACCATAAATCCCGATTGCAGAAAAAGCAGCTACCGCAAGATATAGTGAAGGGAACAACAACGCGATCGCCTACATTCACATTTTTAACTGCACTTCCAAGTTCTACGACTTCCCCCATAAATTCATGACCAAGGATATCGCCCTTTTGCATGGTGGGAATATAGCCGTCGTAAATATGCAAATCTGAACCGCATATTGCTGTGGAAGTAATTTTAACAATAGCATCACGTGGGTTAAGAATTTTAGGGTCGGGAACTGTTTCCACCCGCACGTCGTTTGCTCCATGCCAGCAAACTGCTTTCATAATTATTTAGTCCTTAGTTATAATTCCTGGATCGTTCGTATCAAGATAAATCCTGGATTTGTCTTAATTTTGAGACGCGATAGTTATCGCGTCTCAATAACCGCTAAAAAGTTATTCAAGTATTCGACTCAAGATTTACTAACCCTTTAGCTGCTATCTCTGAGTTAGTTACTAGAAGGAGTGCGATAATAACCTTCTCTACTTCCTTCATATGATGAAGTTTTATCTGCACTTCTATTTGTACTAGGATCAAAAAACTCTTTTGTAGCTTCAGGAGGTTTTTCATCCAAGTTTAATTTTTCGCGGATATTATCAACAGCACCTTTGATTGGATTTTGTGATTTTTGGGTATTATTGATTTGGGTATCGTTTCTAATTTCACCTTGCCCATTTGGTGTTCCTTTGTAATAAGTACCCTCTGGACTTGTAACATCAGCTTGTGCTACATCAACGTAGCTAAAAGCCTGACCCAGTAAAAATATAAATCCTGCTAAGAAAACTACAAGGATTTGAGAAATACGAATATTTCGTAACCAAGAACTTAGTCGATTCATAAAAAACCTCAATTGCATTATGTAAGGTGGACAAATTCAAAACACTGAATGACTATTTGCCATTTAGGGTTTAAGAACAACTTTGATACAGTTATCTTTTTTTTGTTGAAAGATGTGGTAGGCGTGGGGTGCTTGTTCTAGAGGCAATTGATGGGTGACAACGAAGGATGGATCGAGTTTTCCATCCAAAACCATCTGCAATAACAAATGCATATATTTCTGTCCATGCATTTGTCCCATTCTGAAGGTTAAGCCTTTATTAAAGGCTGCACCCAATGGTATTTTGTCTACAAAACCACCATAAACACCCATAATTGAAAGAGTCCCGCCTTTACGACAGGCGACCATCATTTCCCGCAGAACGTGGGGACGGTCGGTTTCCAATCTGAGCTTTTGTTTTGTCTGGTCGTAGAAGTCTTCTAAACCAACGCCGTGTGCTTCTAAACCAACAGCATCGATGCAAGCATCGGGGCCACGACCACCAGTCATCTCTTTCAACGCTTCGCCAGCATTAACTTCTTCGTAGTTAATCACTTCTGCTTTGGCAAACTTTTTCGCCATTTCCAGGCGTTCGGGAAAGCGATCTATTGCGATCACTTTTTCGGCTCCCATCATGTAGGCGCTAATCATGGCAAACTGTCCAACAGCACCGCAACCCCAAACGGCTACAGTATCACCCGGTTGGATATCGCATAATTCTGCACCCATATAACCTGTGGGGATAGCGTCGGAGATGAATAACAACATCTCATCCGGCAAATCTGGCGGAACTTTGACGACACCCACATCAGCAAAGGGTACACGGATATATTCGGCTTGTGCGCCTGCATAACCACCCAACATATGGGAGTAGCCATAAATAGCTGAGGTGATATTGCCAAACAATTTTTCTTGAATCCAACCTTTCGGATTGGAGTTATCGCACAATGACCACATATCACGTTGGCAATAATTGCAATTACCACAGCCAATTGTGGAAGGAACAACAACTCGATCGCCTATTTTTAAATTGTTGACTCCTCTGCCAACTTCCACGACTTCCCCCATGAATTCGTGACCAATAATGTCACCCTGTTGCACTGTGGGAATATAGCCGCCATAAATATGTAGATCGGAGCCACAAATCGCCGTGGAAGTAATTTTAATAATTGCATCACGCGGGTTAAGAATTGTCGGATCTGGTACTGTCTCTACCCGCACATCATTAGCACCGTTCCAGCAGACTGCTTTCATAATTATTAATCATTGGGCATTGGGCATTGGGCATTGGGCAAAGGACAAAGAACTACTTACGTCCAGAAGGTTGACCTTCAGTTGTGGCGATTTCGCCTGCTTCCATTAGCATTTTGAAGCGGCGCAATTCATCACCAATTTGCTGTTCTGGTTCTTCACCAAAAAGTTTAGCTACGGTAGCTGCCAATGCTCCGCCTGGTGGGTTATACTCCAAAACAACCTTGACTTCCGTGCCGCGATCGCCTGGTGCTTTTTTGAAACGGACAAAACCAGAATTATCAATGTCTGCACCTTCTACTGAAGCCCAAGAAATAAATTCATTTTCCCGGTCTTCGAGAATATCTGCATCCCATTCTACGGTATTATCCAAAGGTGCATTGGCAATCCAATGAGAACGTTTTTCGTTGTACACCTTAACAGATTTGAGATGCTTCATAAAGGTGGGCAAATTCTCAAAGTCGTGCCAAAAGCGATACAATTCTTCTGCCGATTTATTGATAGTTACCGTCTTTTCAACTTTGATCGGCTGGTTTAGACCTATTGCTTCCTGTGCTTTCTGGATTGTGCTTTGCTTGGTTGCACCTTGATAAACCAAACCACCACCAGCTAAAGCCGTCAGCGCTCCTCGCAATGAACCTTGTCTTAAACCCATCAGCACCATCGCACCGCCACCGATAAGGGAAGCCCAACGCTCTACTTCACTAGCCTCTGGCTGGTTTGTACTTGATTTATCCCCTGATGTTGAAGTCACTTTTTATATCTCCATTACTGTAAATTCACCATAGAGGCGCAAATACCCTCTTCTTTCTTTTGTGTTATTTGCGCCTTTTCGGTAGCCATCTACGTTCAAAAAACCTTACATTGACACAGCAGCCCCTGTTGTCGGCTTAGGAGGCTGAATCTGAGCGCCTATCCGCGCTCGATATAGTTCTACCAATCGTTGCTCATATTTCGATGAATCTTGGTAAATTTGTTTGAAAATAGCTGTTGCTACAGGGTCAGTGTACATTGCACACAAATTGCCAATATCGCCGATACCGGTTTGCACATCACCTAGAGCAGAACGTAACTGATATATATCATCACTTCCTGTCATGGCAGTTTTCACTTTGGCATACTGATTGGCAATATTTGCCCCTAAAGAGGGTTTTTCACCCAATCGGTCAAGATAAGTTTCTAGTTTTTCAATGTGGCGCTGTTTATGAGCAATTATTTCTTGGAAAACTGATTTTACTTCGTTATCTGATTCCTTTTCAAAGTAGTTCTCAAATGCTTCTAAAGAATAACGTTCACCAGCAAGAGCAGTATTTAAGCCTTTGGCAATATCACCTTTAGTTGAGCCACCCCAAGCATCAGCCAACTTCCACCATTCAGCACTTGTGTCTTTTTCATTTGGCAATGCAGCATCTTTGCCACCATAACCCAAACGGCTTAAAATAGCTGTAGTGAAAATTGGCAAGTCTCCAGGTTCACGAGATGTAATCAAATTTCCGTCAACTACCACTGGCTCATCTAGATAATTTGCGCCAGCGTTAATCATGTCTTTGGCAATAGCGCTAAAACCAGTGGCTTGCTTACCTTTGAGCAAGTCACCTTCAATCAAAACTTGTGGGCCGTGACAAACAGCAGCGACTAATTTTCCTTGTTGTATAGCTTCTTGGACAAAGCGGACTGTGTTGATGTTTCGCCGCATTTGATCGGGAGCCATCCCACCGGGAATCACCACTGCATCGAATTGGGCTGCGATCGCTTCCGTTGTGGTACCATCGGCTTGTATGCTAAGTTTGCCGCGTTTCCCCTTATATTTTTCATTCATTCGGGAACCAAGGACTACTACCTCTATTCCTGCTTGTTTCAATCCATTATATGGAACTGTAAATTCTGCATCCTCTACTGCTTGTTCAATGAGGATAGCAACTTTTTTCTTACCGGAGTTATTGTTATGTTCAGTCATAAAATGGTATTACGTTTGTATTCTCTAGTCTTTAACTAACTACAACAAAAGTTAAATAAACAGATTATTTTTTGAATAAATAATCTTGAATTACTTATCATATTATCTGCCTTCACTACTCAAATAAGTTTGAGTATTCAATTGGTTATTTAGCATTCAGATATTTAAAAAGTATGAAAACGAGTTAAAATGCTAAACTTATCATCAAAATTTTATTTTGGTTGCCTATTTTTGCCAAACAAGAAATAGTTATGAGTGAAAAGTTCGCCAATGAATAATTTTGGTTTGATAACTTATAACTCATAACTTCAACTACAAGTTCCTTGACCATGAATTCATAGCTACAATCTTATGGCGCGATCGCTAGTTTAGCTTCGTACCCAGGGGATAGATTATTTTCTTAGCTATACACCTCTAGTTAGACAAATTGCTGACAAGAAAACGTTATTGTGAGAATGCAGAAAAGAGCTAGGATCATGGCAGAAAAAAATCATAATGACAAAATTAAAAGTAATGATTTGCCACAAGAGATTACCGAATCCTACGGTACTGGTGTAAAAGACTTGCCGGGATACAACATTGGCGGACGCTCAATAAAAGCAGAAAGAGACGAGTACACAGAAACTAGTCCTGAACTGACTGGTGGGGATGTTGATGCTTATTGGCAAGATGCAGATGCAGTTGGAGATGAAGCAGTTGGTGGTAGTACTTCCACTCCCGATCAAAATGTCACAGAGGACTTAGAAGCAGCAGTAGGGCTAGAAATGGCTGATTCTGAATTTCTGCATACCAACGATATTTTAGAGGATCGTGATGGCGATCGCTGGGAGTTAGATCCAAAATCTTCTGAAGATTATCAAGACCGAAGAGAATAACTACCAATTACAAGAAGCAACCAAATTAGCCACTATCTCAACTAGTTCTTCTGGAGCGATCGGTTTAGATATATGAGTGTCAAAGCCAGCTTCCAAAGCACGGATACGAGCCTCACTATCAGCAAAGGCTGTTAAAGCAATAGCCGGGACTCGTCCACAATTATTTGCTTTGAGCGCACGGAATTTGGAAATGAAAGTGTAGCCATCCTCCCCAGGCAACCCGATATCACTAATTAAAACATCGGGTTGCAATTCAGACAATACATTGCGTGCATCTGCTGCTGATATCACTGCTATAACTGTTGCTCCATCCATTTCCAAGACAGTAGTGATAAAAAAGCGAGTATCATCATCATCCTCAACTACCAAGATATCTAAACCAGTAAGAGTTCCAGAAGTTTGCATAATAAATGACATTTTATTTATCCTTACTTGCTATATTCGTAATTCGTAATTAAGAGAGTACAGAGCAAGCAGTGATTACAACTACGAATTACGTTAGCGAGTCCGCAAGCGTCATTATCAATTACGAATTATTATGACTTTTATACCCATTAGAGCTTCTTTTAGAGCAGATTTTAGATTTACAAAAGTAGATTGATGTGTTCAGAATATTGATGAGATACCGAAGCAGGCTCTTTTAACAAAAAATGATTTAATACCATAATTTCAAACATATAGCTTGATGGTTACTACTCCTTTATCTATTTTCCTACTGGAAGACCACTTCGCACAAATGAAATTCAAGTGTCGTTAGAAAAGTCCTCACTTATCTTGATTTTCAGCATAATTCAAAATTCAAGAGTCAGGAGCGATGCCCTGAGTCTGCTGTTCGCGGAGCGTCTGAACAAGAGGGTTTAAAACCCTTATTAAATCAAACGCGAACAGCGTCTCTAAAAGAGAAGATTTAGTGGTTTTCAATCAACGGCGGGTTTGTAGCGAGATCCCGCAGGGTATGACCCCATTCGTAGCGCGCCCATAGTCAAAGGCGGGCAAGATGCCCACCCTACAAGATTGGATAATTTATTTCTTGGAAGTCCCTTAAAAGATATATTTATGTTTATGTAGGTTGGGTAGAGTGAAACGCAACCCAACATTACCACCTTATTTATATGTTGGGTTACGCTATCGCTGCATCCAACCTACAAAACTACGGTTCTCAAGGTAGACAAGGTTTAGGAATTAGTGAGTTGAAGTAAAGCTATCCGTTTCAATCGAGGATAAAAATGATAAGGGCTGACTCATATTAGCAGCAAAGCCTAAAATTCCTGGATCTCGATGTTCGTAAAGTAACTGGCCTTTGGTATCAAACAGAAAAGTTCCACCACGCTGAGTTAAGTAGGCAGAATTAGGTACATAAGTATGCCAATTGCTGAGAACTTCAACCATATTCCGTAGCCGTAGAGTAGCCAATTCAAAGGGACGTTGAAACCCACTTCCGCCAGCTAATTGGAAAAACGAGCCTTTAAAAGCAGGTAAAGGAGTAGCTTGAATAACTTCATCATCTTCAATAAGTTGAGGGGCTTGACGATCTCCCCTGTATCCCCGAAAAACTTCTTTTAGCGTTCCAGGACTTCCAAGGCCTGCACACATTAACACTAGATTTAGCCAAGCTTTCTGAGCAGGGGAAAGTCCAGGGAGAGGAAAATTGAGACCTGAATAAAGTTTGAGTTTGTGATGTAGTTCTCCATTAGGTTCAACAAATAAATTTTCCGGTGGAAATCCTGTATATTCACAAAATCTTATTCCAGAGGCGCGATTACCAATTCCCACTGCACGAATAGCGAGTTTTTCATCTGAAAATTTTTTAGCTTCGCGCTGTAACCACCACGCATATTCAAGACTATCAAAATCCCCAAGTTGGGGCCAGACTAAAACCAGGGTATATGAGGCAGGCTCGCAATTTTCTAGTAGGGGGCGGATCATGCCATCACTAACACGCTGAAGTCCTGTCCGATCGAGGATAGTGTAAGGATTCATGACAAATGATTACTCGGATATCTGGGGTATCAGTGACACAGGATGTACTAAAGCATTAATATGCCATCATCTCAGGTTTGTGAATATTTTGTTATACTAGTTAACGGAAGTTCATATTTAGTTTGATACCGCTAAGTAAGGCAATACTCAGTAGGTCGCTTGATGAGTGTATTACTACTAACAGCAGCTAGGTATGAAAGCTTCTTCTAAAGATTGTCAACATTGACCGATAAGTAATCCCATCTACTACACCATAAGCATTTACTGATACCCCAGCCATTCTCTGTCTTGCCTAAATTCCCGGTATATTGGCGAGTCACGTAATCTGTTGATTTTCCCTTTTTCTTGTCTCCTGTTTTGTCAATACATAAAATTATTTCTCTTTCTCCAATCAACATTTTTGTTAACCACAGCCTCATTTCTTTTAATTTTTTGATATTCCACAGTGCATCTCTGGTAAAAATGATGACGGGAATTGACCATCTTTTAATCCTGCTGTTTTCGCTATCTCTGGTAGCGATTTGGCTCGGATTTCTGATAACATTCTCAAGTGTAAATACTTGAATGCCTCAAAATGTCTCACATCCTCAAATATTGAATAATAGTGTTGACAATAGTTATCTATGAAGCCGACTGTATTTACTGCTTCCCTGCGCTACGTAACCATCAGAGTTACTTACTGTTTCGGTTTTTCTTCCTGATTATACTCTCCCCATAGTAACAAAAGAGGGATTAGTAATAATAGAATTTTTAACAGAGTCTATCAAAAATTAAAGAGGTTGATAGTCAAATTAGGTATTTTTTGAGCGCTATTGATTGCCATGTTTATCTTCAATAAAAAATATTTTTACCTGACAGTTTTACTATTTTTAATAGAGGTATGTATTGCAGTTTTTATAAATGATAGTTTTATTCGTCCTTTTATCGGTGATGTTTTAGTAGTTATATTAATTTATTGCTTTGTCAAAGCTTTTTGGAATATACACTCATCGATAGTCGCTTTATCAGTTTTTGCCTTTTCTTGTGCAATTGAGATTCTGCAATATTTTAATTTTGTAAATAATTTAGGATTACAAAAATACAAGATTCTGGCTGTTGCTTTGGGAAGTGTATTTGATTGGAAAGATATTATTGCTTATGCAATAGGTATCATAATAGTTCTATGGTTGGAAAATAGGACATGATTACTCGATCGAGTATTTCGCGGCGTTCAATAGGGAGAGTAAATTCACGAATAATATTCTAAATTCCATCATGTCCATCTCCAATACAGGTCAGTATAGGAGCTATGATTTGGCTGTTAACCCAATTAGACTACAAGATTATTTTCTTGGAATGAGGCTGCGTAGGCGCAGCCCGCCGTAGGCATCGCAACCAAGTTAGAAGACGTACAGCTTTATAATCTTTATAATCTTTCTAGTCACAGGGTTGTCCGATTACTCCCTTACCTCATATTTTTGTAACAATCTTTTGGTCTTACTTATTTATTATTTTTGGAAGAGTAAAAATTGGGATGCGTTGATTTTCTTCGTTTTATTTGGAGATTATAAGGCATTTCAAAAACTAATTTATTACCCATCACATAGTATTGAAATCGACGTTTAATAATATTGTTACATCTAGAAATAAAATCATAAAAAACGCTCGGTTTTTTTGTGAGTTCTTTCAATGCTAATAACCAATTTCCTTGCTTGAGAGGCAATAAAACTTGATAGTAAGCTAAAGTTCTGTTGTAAACTGCAAGATTATAAGACAGAGCACGCATTAAAGCTGGATTTTTTTCCACAACTTTTTGCTGCATGAAAGAATCAGTAGATATGCAAGATTGATTTAGACGTTTTAATCGGCTTTCACGTACAAGAGAAGAAGAGCGTGAACGGTAGAAATAATAGGCTTCTGGCACTAGAAAAAAGCGAGCGCCATTAATTAAACATTTCATATCAAGCCAAAAGTCCTCAGCTATGCTTAGGCTTTCATCGTACTCAATGCTGTGTTTAACCAAAAATTCTCGTTTGAACAGGGGCTTGCTTAAACCAAGATGTAGTCCTGCTTTTCCATAGACATCAGTCTTTACAAAATAAACGATATCAATTTGGAGAATTTTATCTATATGTTCTCCACTTTCTTGAATCAATGTACTCCAAGGAGATGTTGCACCATCTTTGATAAAATAAACATCATCTGCAATCATATCTGCATTTGCTTGTTCTGCCAGCAACACAAGCTTTTCTAATCTTTGATGAGTATACCAGTCATCTGAATCAAGAACAGCAATCCATTCTCCTTGGGCTGCTTTGATAGCAAGATTACGTGCAGCAGAAACCCCAAGGTTTTGTGGATTAACTATCACTTTGAGACGTTCATCGGTAAAACTCTTTGCAACTTCTACAGTTTTATCAGTTGACCCATCATCGACAACGATAACTTCAAGCTCAGTAAGTGTTTGATTTAAGACTGACTCTATTGCCTTCTTAATATAAACTTCAGTATTGTAGGCAGGGATAATTACAGAGACTTTAGGATTCATCAAACTAAACTCCTGACTAATCGCTATATGCTTAGATTACAATGTGAAAATTCCAATGAAAATTTGTTGAAGTCAAAATTCAGAAGTCAAAATCAAAACACTTAAGGATTCCTTGGCGTTGCCTTAGCGTCTCTGAAAGAGAAGCCTTTCGTAGAGAAAGAGCTTCGTTATCAATCGGGGATTTAGACCCATTAATGAATTCTTGCATCACCAAATTTTCTTGTTTTGTGAGATTTTGAACCCGATGATTCCTCCGCTATTTGTACAGAATTCAGAATAAATTTTGACTTTTGACAAATGTATTCTGTTTAATAATAATTTATTTTTTCATAGCGTAATCATCAATGGTTTTTACTCATTTATATTGCAGATAGGTGAGACTTATTGGGATTTTCGTTTGAATGAACTACATACACGAGTTGTATAGTAGCACAACTATGACTGCTGTTGTGAAAATTAAAAATTTTGATGATGTACCAGTTGCTGTTGCAGACTTTTGGGAACTTTTATGCATGTTTTTCAGATTTTTATGTGTGTTAATAGCCTGATAATTGATGAATTGAACAAAAGTAATGTTGGGCACATTTTCCACGGCTGCTTGTGTTTCGTTCCCTTGATGTACATACCATTCAAGAATTTTAACTCGCTTAATTTGTCCTATTTCTAAAGCATAAAGAGTAGCGTAGACGCTTTGCGGCTTGTCGCTAGACATCGCGGCATTACAGAAAATGCAAAATCCCATCCCTTTATCTTTGAGTGCCTTTAAAAAAGTGTTTATTTTGCCTTTTTTGCTCTCTTCGGTGACAGCGCCAATCGTGCCTAATATTCGGTATAGCGACGCGGCGTATAAACCCAGATATTACCATCGCGGCGCTTGATAGTTCGGGTTTTTGTGGAACCAACGAGAATAATTGTCCGCATATCAGCGCTTGCTGGTGTTAACTGCTCAAGTGCGATCGCTTTTACCGTTTGTCCTGGGCGGCCGAGATTCCGGGCCAATACTACTGGTGTATCTGGTGTTCGATGTTGCAGCAAAATATTTCTCGCTTCTGCCAGTTGCCAAGTACGCTCTTTAGAAACAGGATTGTAGAAAGCAATGACAAAATCGGCCTCAGCAGCAGCCGCAATTCGTTGGGCGATCGCAGACCAAGGTTTCAAGATATCGGAGAGGGAAATAGCACAGAAATCATGCCCAAGGGGCGCACCAATGGCTGCTGCTGCTGCCTGCATTGCAGAGATGCCTGGGGCCACATGAATGTCGATACTGTCCCATTCTGGTTTAGCATAGCGATCGCATACCTCAAAAACCGCTGTTGCCATTGCATAGATACCGGGGTCGCCAGATGAAACTACAGCTACATATCGTCCAGATGCAGCCAAATCAAGGGCCATCTTTGCCCGTGCTTCTTCTTCGCGGTTATCAGACTCATGCCGTTGCTTGCCATCAGCCAGAGAACCAACTAAATCTAAATACGTTTTATAACCCACTAAGTCAGTTGCCGACTTGAGTATCTCCTTGACTTCGGGAGACATCCATTGCGAACCACCAGGGCCCGTGCCAATAATCGCTAATTTTCCGCGTGGTTGACCGATGGTATTGGGGTCGATTGCTTGAGGAGCAATAGCGAGCGCAATATCGGGAGATGGAGATAGGGGGGATGTCCCAGTGGCGGCGATCGCTGCGGCTTGGACGGGGCTATAACCTTGTGAAAGTAGACTTTCTAACTGATTTGGGGTAAAAAAGCGAGTGGGCACTTTTAAGGCGCTAGCTACCGCGTGGATTGCGGGATCGGCGGCGGCGGCGATGGGTGCAAATATCCCGGCGACTGATGCTTTTTCTAGTTTGGCATCAGCTAGTAGCTGGTGTACTAAAGCTACTGCATCATCAATCATGCCACTCATTGCGATCGCGATCGTTGCTGGGTGGTAGACAAGCCTGTTGGCTGTAGGAGTCACCAAGCGTTCCGTAACTTGGATGGTCAAATCTCCCTGTGGATCTATGGGCAGTTTACTATCGCTCAACCAAGGCGCTATTCCTTCGAGCTTAACTTGCGCCCCAGCTAGCAAATCTGAGATAAATTTCTTCGCATCGTCTGGGTTTGCTAAATGGTATCCAGGGGGAGGAGATAACAGCGTTGTGCCTAAACGTAAATCGCCTGTGGTCGTAATTGCAGCTTTGACATCCAGCGCTTCAGCAATGCGGCGAGCCAAATCGTTTACTCCACCAAGTCCGCCCAAGAGAGGGACAACAGCACTACCATCTTCAGCCACAGCTAGCACTGGTGGTTCCTGTCGTTTATCCGAGATTACCGGAGCTAGAGTCCTAATTAAAATGCCGGCGGCACAAATGCCAATCAGCGGCCTTCCCTGCACAAATAACTCGCGTAGCGTCTCCCCAAAATTTGTGAAGCTGACATCAACTCCAGATGTGCGACCCTCTAGACCGTATAGCGTCGCCCCTGGTAAGACGCTGATTATCTTGCGTGCTACTGTCACGCTATTTTGACCTAGTACTACAATGGCAGGTGCAACATTCATGATCGTAAGTAGATATCTTGCAAAATTTGATATCCTTCAAATGAAACCACAGATATAGACATGTAGCGACTTCACATTTACAAGCTGGAGAACTGAGAGTGTCATTTCTACGACGGGCAACTCTTGGAGAGGTTACGCCAACACCTACGTGCGTGCTGTCTTCATAATAGCTGTCCAAAACCTATTTTGGGTTTATCCCATATTAGGTTTTAAAATTTAACTGAGTTTAGCAATATGTAATAACTCTCATCGAGATCGAATAAACCATCGCCCGAAAAAAGGCAAGCTAAAGTGCCTAAATCAGTTTTCAGCGAAGATTACAATCGGTTTCGCCAGTTACTTATAGAAGCGCGGAAAGCTGCAAAGCTCACTCAAACAGAGTTGTCAGCAAAGCTAGAGCTTCCACAATCTTATGTATCAAAGTATGAACGTGGAGAGCGCCGTCTTGACGTGATTGAATTTTTACAAGTTGCCCAAGTTCTTGAAATCGATCCGCTTGCTTTTATCAAAGAACTGTTGAAATACCAAAAGGAGACATAATAATCATTATTCAATATGTTGACTTTAACGCAGCAGATACAATAATTAATACCCAATACCAAAACGAATGGCATGAGATTAGTACTACTCTCACTAGAATGCCTTTGCATATCAAGGCTTCAGATCAAGCTGGAATTCAAGGTAATGCAATATTCGATCCAGTAGGTACGAACGAATATATTAAAGCTGCTTTTATTCATGATGCTTGGCAATCAAATATTCCTATTCCGGCACCTTATAGATTTTTAGGTACAGATGTTGATTTTGCTAAAACTGGCATTATCATTTAAATTCAATTTTCTAACTATCCCTTTCTACTCAATAACACTTTGCGCTCAGAATTGTTCTTCAAAGCTAAAACTGAATTTGTTGGATACCCGACTAATTTGGTAATTATAGTAACAAAGGCTCTGATGTTTCCTGCTTCCAATAGCACTCTTTATTACGAGCAAGCTGTTAATCAGTTAACAGCTTTGGCTAAAAACCAAGTTTTTGATGTACCAATCAGACTGGTTGGATTATTTGAACAACAAAATACAATAGTTCCTATTATTTGGACTGAGTATTTATCTAAAAGATATTCGAGAACTGTAAATACTAGAGTTAATCGCCAATGCCAAATTATTGCGGGACGTTCAGCCCGTAGTCGTTGTCTAATTAACTTATTGTAAAAATTAATCTATTAAGTCCATAATCTCAATTCAATTTGTTCTACTTCTTCTACTTGTTTTGCTATTTTATTTTGTAAAGAGGTCTTTTTCCCATTACCATTAAGCTTTGCATCTACTGGAATCTCTTCACCTCTTAGATTAGCTGCAAAAGCAGATTCTTCATAAATTAATCTATCTTCCATTGCTTGCAAGTGATACTCTTCTGAATAAATTTTTGCTTTGCTGCGTTCTGAAGCTTTATTTCCTACTTGCACATCAAACTTAAATGTATCAATACATTGACCAGTTTTTTCAACATAATCACGCAATGTTTTTAAATTTGGAAAACAACCATTTTTATCCGGATTGCCACTGAGACGACGCAACGCAACTTGATGATATTTCGGTTCAATTTCTGACCCGATAAAATGACGTTTACCATCTCTCGCAACCACTGCCGTAGTTCCCGATCCCATAAATGGATCTAAAACAATATCATTTTCGTTAGTTGTAGCTAATATAATTCTAGCTACCAAGTCTTCTGGAAACTGGCAGGGATGTATAGTTTGTTCTTCATGATTGTGCTTAACATTCCGAAACAGCCAAATATCACCAGGATTTTTACCTTCTGGATTGCATGAAAGTTCCCCCTTTCGATTTCCTCGATAATGTTTCTTATTTTGATATTTTTGGGGAACTCTAATAGCATCTAGATTAAATTTATAGTTATCTGATTTAGTAAACCAAAGAATAGTTTCATGTCTACAAGAAAACTTTTTCTGGGCATGAAGACCATGTTGCCTAGCCCATATAATTCGGTTGCGAGGAATTAGTCTGCATGACTCTAAAATCGGAAAAAAGCGAATATCTAAAGGAATCAGCATTCCTCGGTTAGAAAAAGCACCAACTTGCCAAAATAGCGAACCTGTATTTTTGAGAATCCGGCTACATTCAAGCAGAACGGCTGTTTGTTCTGCCAAATAAATCTCAAGAGCTTGCCTTGATTCGTATTCTTTGCCTAGATTATAAGGTGGAGAAGATACAACTAAATCAACACATTCATCTGGCAGATTACTCAGCATTTGTAAGCTATCCTCCAAGAGAATCTGGTCTAAGGGTAGATTCTCTCTATTAGTCTTCATTACGATACCTACCTTGCAAGTAATACTAGGCTTTCGTCATCATAACCTATTTTAGGTTATTAGCAAATTTCAATAGTAGATTGAGTATAATACCATACTTACTTTAACAATATACCTTGCCGCCGTAGACATACATACCTAAAGGCGATGGAGAAGCGATCGCATTCTCTCAAAAAAGTGCGATCGCTTATTAAATTGGACACTAGGGAGCAGGGCGAAAGGGGGAGAATAAAAAATTACCTCTTTCCCCTCTGCCTCTTGTGCCCAATCTCCAGTCTCAACTCAATTAGCTTTACGCTCTTTAAGCACTTGATCTAGCAAGTCTCTAGCAGGTTGTGCTTTAGCCAACGCTACTTGATGGTCATTATAAGCACGAACAAGGCGAGAAAGACTGCTCACACCTGTCTTGAGTTGCTCCAATTCTTCACCAGCAACTAGTTCGCCATCAAGCATCCGCCCAATTAACGGTTTAATATCGCCTACTTCCTGCCGGACTTTTTGGAGCTTTTCTAGAGAACTCAGTAAGGTTTTTAGTGAGTTCAATATGTCGTCAATATCTTGGGCATCCTCCACTGGCTCAGGTGGATTTTCAATTGCGATCGCATTTTTATCTGAAACTGTAGGCAATTCCTCTACAGACGTTTCACTTGTAACCCCATTTGACCGTGCCATCAACGCTTCCTCAAGGAATTTTACTCAGTGTATCGCTGATTTTAAGTTGCCAAAGATAGTATTGTTATAATTCGTTAAATAAATACTTGTACAAATTCAAGTCTACGTTGCGATCGCGAAAGCAAAGAATTCTTTTAGCTACAGCCAACATATAAACACAGCAATAATGATTGATTTTGAACCTTGGGACAAGTTGTTGCGTCAATATGTCGATCGAGAGGGTCGTGTAAACTATATTGCTTGGAAAACTGAGCAACCTCAAGCGCTAGCTGATTGGTTGTCGAGTCAAAAAAATCTGGCTTTTACATCTAATAGCAACACTTCTGAGCAATTGGCATTGTGGATCAACCTTTACAATGCGTTCACCATTTCGGCAATTTTAGAAAGATACCCACTTGAGTCAATTCGTCCGCGAATCTTAGGCATTCCCAACTGGCTGGCTTTTTTGTGGTTCTTCCAACGTCGTGCTTATTATATATTTGACGAACATTACAGTTTAGCCCAAATAGAGAACCAAATTCTACGGAATCAATTACAGGAGCCACGAATTCATTTTGCAATTGTCTGCGCTTCGGTTGGTTGCCCGTTACTGCGTGCTGGAGCTTATTTTCCTCAACAAGTTACTCAGCAGTTAGATGAAGATACCCGTCGCTTCATTAACAATCCTGAAAAAGTCCGTTATGACTCAAATAGTAAAACGCTCTACTGTAGCAAAATCTTTAAATGGTATCGTCAAGATTTTCTTAAGGTCAAATCCTCTATTCCAGAATATATCCGCTCCTACCTACAAACAGACCTGCCAATCAATGCCTCAACGCCCATTTCCTATCTCTACTATGATTGGAGCCTGAATCAGCGAATATCTTGATAAAATTGTTTGAGATAATTTGCATCAACGCCAATTCCCCACAAAAAACCGATATAAAGGTAGATTGCGTTTGCTTTCCAGCTACCCCATTTTGCGACGCGACGATCTGAAGAGTGAACAATGCGGTTGACTAGATAAATACGTCCTTTTTTAACCAATTTCAGGCATAAATCTCCATCTTCCATAATCGGTAATGCCTCATCAAATCCGTCGCAATCCCAAAAGTCAGTGCGACGACAAAACATTACCTGATCTCCGAACAACAGGCGCAATCCTCGAAAAAACAGGTGAGGTTTAAATAGCAGTGGTGCATAGTAGGTTTTTAAATAATTATGTAGAGAGATGCCCCAGCGAGTCGTTTGAGATCCACTCATCAGAGAAATGAACCCCCCACAGGCAATGGTTGACTCTGCTAGAGTTTGCTCGATTACAGTGATTAGGTCATCCGGCACCCAAGTATCTGCATGAACAAAGCAAAGAATATCTCCAGTTGCAGCCGATGCTCCGTAATTCATCTGAATAGAACGCCCACGCTGTTCAGATGAAAGAACTTGTACGCCTAGCGATTGATTGAATGACCCAAAGCATTGCTTTGCAACTGCCACTGTCTCATCATCGCTGCCACCATCTACTACTATCACTTCAAAAGCAGGCGGATTAAGTAAAGTCAATTGGCGCAATGTCCGCTCTAAGCTAACTGCTTCGTTTAAAGTAGGAATGACAATCGAAACTTGAGACATGCAGCTTAAGTAGTTTTATCGTTGCTTTTATTCTACTTGCTCAATGTTGACAAGCTCTTATATCATGTTCGCATAATTAGTTATGATTTCCACAGTCATTGCACCCCACACGCCAGATGCTCCACTTGGGGAGACCCCAAGACCGCACTGGCTCCCCTTAATCCCCTCCCCGCTCTTCGGGAGGGGAGACGAAGCGTAGCTTTGGCGGGGTGGGGTTCTTTGGGTTTAATAAGTAATGAAGCGAATATGATATTAGTCCAAAGGTCAATACTCCTGAGCATGGTAAGTAGTTTTTAGCAGTTTTCCCCAGATTGCATTGTAAGGATGTACAACCTTTGTCGGATGACCATTTTGAAAAATCGGCCTGTCTTCGTTTGCCCACTGAAAAATTCCACCACTCAAGTTATAAATGCACTTAATCCCGGCTTTATCCAGTTTTTGGGCTAATTTTGCGCTTCGGTAGCCAACAGCACAGTACACAACAATTGGTCTATCTTTTAAAGCTGTTGCAACTGCTGTTAAGTCCTCTGTGAGAGGATCTATGCGTACTGCTGTTTCGATATGACTAACTGCATACTCAGCTTGACTTCGTGCATCTAGTAATAATGGACGGGGCTTTGCAGAATCTGATAGTAATTGAGCTAATTGGTTGCAATCAATTTCCTTAACAGTAGGAAACTGAGATCCAATCAGAAGTTTAATAAAGTTAAAGGTGAGCGATCGCACTTGTGAAAAAACTCTCTGGTTGAGAAACAATACTGACTGGGGCTGTGTTTCATATTTAATCGGAAAAAACTAGTCAAAAACAGGCGATCGCATTGGCATCAACTCTCCAAAATAAACAGATAACTCATCAAGATTAGCTTATTTGCAAGTAAATATACTTATAATAATTACAGCATTTACTAATCACCTGCGATTATTTATGGCAATTCTTCAACTGATTGAACCCGAAGTTAAAAATCTGGGTGGTTTTTCTGCCCGCCGCAGTTTGCCATATCCTAATCGCCAAACGGTTGGGCCGTTTATCTTTTTCGATCATCTTGGGCCGTCCGTTATGCCCCCCAATCAAGGCATCGATGTCCGACCACATCCTCATATTAATCTGGCAACAGTAACTTATTTATTTGATGGTGCTTTGATGCATCGCGATAGTTTGGGTACTGTGCAGGAAATCCAACCAGGTGCAGTTAACTGGATGACAGCAGGAAAGGGGATTGTCCATTCAGAACGCTCACCCGACTTTGACCGTCACCAAGAAACTACTATTCATGGCATTCAAACCTGGGTTGCCCTGCCTGTTGAACACGAAGAAACCGAGCCAGCGTTCATTCACTATCCGGCTGAAATCCTTCCCACTTGGGAAGAGAATGGCGTTATCATCAAACTTATTGCTGGGCAAGCATTTGGCTATACCTCACCTGTACAAGTTCTCTCACCTATCCTCTATTTAGATGCAGTGTTGTCTGCCAACACCCACTTCACTATCCCTACAGATTATTCACAAAGGGCAGTATACAGTGTCACGGAGGGATTGAGGATTAATGGTGAACCGATCGAGCAATATCGTCTCGCTATTCTAGAGCCAGACGATCGGGTTGAGGTTTCTGCTACATCTGCTGCTCGATGTATTATTATTGGCGGTGAGCCGTTAGGTACACGCTACAAATGGTGGAATTTTGTCTCTAGCCGACCAGAGCGAATAGAGCAAGCGAAAGCTGATTGGCGCGACTATCGCTTTGCTAGGGTGCCAGATGAAACGGAGTTTATTCCACTGCCAGAAGTGGTAACAGAAGCTAATCCTTTTTCATAAGTGGGTCACACTTCGACACTCACTACCTCGCTTTAGCATGGCCAAGTTTAACCCAAGTTGCTAGTTACTCTTATGAGCGATCGCTTTGGGACAATTCCCCTCTGCCCCTCTGCTCCTCTGCCCCTAGAGCGGTCTTAATGATAAGTCTTTAACCAAACACGATCTCACTGGACAAGAGGGAGCAAATTGTTGAAACTCAGCGTCAGGAGTAGATAATTCAACTAAAGTTTTAGGTGTAAATAGATGCACAATGGTTTTAGGAGTAAACTGCCACTACTGCTGACATTCTGCTTATTTACTAGCTTTTTGCCTGCCTCTGGTTCAGTTTTATGTCCAGCCGTTGCCTCTGACGAATACTATAGAGTAGCTAGAAATTATGGCAGAGATGGACGCGCAGGAACCGATGGGCGATCCGGTAGAGATGGTAGCAGCGGTGAAAACCAAAATATTTTTGTCAATGGTTCACCTGTAAATCTTGACTTGTCGGGTAAAGATGGTGAAGACGGGGAAGACGGGGAAGATGGTTATCAACCTGACTGTGGTTCCCAACGCGGCAATCGCGTCAGCCATGATATAAACGCACCAGATGGTGGTAGTGGCGGTAATGGTGGCAAAGGAGGAGATGGGGGAAATGGTGGTTCTTTGACAGTGTATTACAGCAATTTAGCAGACTTACGGAATATTTCTGTTCGGGCAACTAGTGGCGAAGGCGGGCGCGGTGGTAGAGGTGGTAGGGGTACGGAAGGCTGTAACTGTCACAGACGAAGATGGGAAGTAAAAACCTGCCAGGGAACTCCTGGTAGTCCTGATTACAAGTGTACTGAAAAGGTTTATCGATGTAGCGATGGTAGCGATGGGCGAGATGGCAGTGATGGTAGCGATGGTAGCCAAGGGCGCTTAGGAACTTTGAGTATTGTCAATAGCAAGGAACCTTTGGCCGCTGATACTCCAACTGTGCAGCTAGCAATGTCGGAACTGATAAATAAACAGTTCAAACTCTCGAAGAATAAGTGGAATCAACGCATAGGGGCGGCTTCTTTACTTGCGCCTGGTTCTGCGATCGCCGATGATTACCTTGAGTTTGAACAGCGTCTAGAAGAGGCTTTTCAAATAATTTGGCAAGAAAGACAACCCATTACCAGCTTTGGCAATCAAGCCGTAACACTAAATTTAACTGATAACAAACAAGTAGAAATTACTTTTTCTGAGGAATTATGGGTTGAAGGTAACAGCAAAAGTGAGGCTAACTTAACAACATTTACTGTTAACCATGCCATTCCCAAAAAAGATGTCACCCGGTTAGCTGTGGCAGAGTTTGCCGATGCCGGACAAAATCTCAACTTAAAAATAGTTGATTTGGCAGCCAAGTCTGATGCTATTAATACTCAATTTCGCGTGAAATTCCGCGTCCAGGATAGCTTGCACGGTTTTTCTGGCTACAAAACTGAATTTGAAGGAGATATTCCTACAGAACTTGTGACTCGTGACTACAACCGTTTTACTCTAGCTTTGGGTAAGCTAAAAATTCCTGACGAAGCTTTACGCCCTGGTATCAATGTTGATATTGAAGTCGTAGCAACTCGTTCTTTAGGAACACGTTCTGCCAAGCAAACTATTAGCTGGCAGGGTGCAATCCGCAAGCCTAGATAAAGAAGAATTCAGAATTCAGAATTCAGAATCAAAACGCTCTCTACAAGAAGCTGCGCGTAGCTTCTGCCTTTGGGAAAAGAGAAGGATTTACGCTGCGCTACCTGCTAGTCGTACACAATTCATTCTGTTAGCGTAGCGGGGGGTAGCCCATTCTGACTCCTGACTCCTGACTCCTGAATTCTGCTCGATAAAGTTTAAGAAGATTTTTTCCCATCTGAAACCATTTGCGAGAGAATATAAGCTGCGAAATCTAGTAACTGATCCAGCAAAAAGCCAATGATGCCGATGTATAATATTTCCTG
The DNA here is from genome assembly GCF_034530775.1 of Nostoc sp. DedSLP04. Lineage (NCBI taxonomy): Bacteria > Bacillati > Cyanobacteriota > Cyanophyceae > Nostocales > Nostocaceae > Nostoc > Nostoc sp. DedSLP04. The sequence goes on from NZ_JAVRCL010000011.1 coordinate 81,457, forward strand.
GATTATATAATCAGTATTGCCAGCTTTATAAGCATCCCAGAGGGTAAAGCCAAGTCCTCTTGGGCCTGTTAACATTTCTGTGGCAATAACGATAAACCAGGCTACCCAAATGCTAACTTTCAAGGCATGAAATATATGAAAAATAGCTACTCGAAAGTTATTATTCTGTCTCTTGAAATGCCGCATCCCTATTGCTGTATTAATAATCATCGTCCAAAGAGTTCCCACAAAAACTACTACAATAGCAGCCGAGTCGCTCTCTTGAAACGCAATTAGAGCAATAGGTAGCAAAGCGATAGGAGGGATACTATGTGGTATCTGAAATATCAGCCGAAATAGCTGATAAACCATGCTATTTATCCCGATTAAATATCCAATAAAACCACCCAATACAACTGCTGGAATATAACCAACAAATAACCGTTGCAGGCTAGCTAAAATGTCTAAAAACATATTATTTTCTCTGCCTCAGTTCTCATGGAAAACATTCGGTAAATACTGCGGCAACAACACAAAACAGGGCTGAGAAAAATGTATTTGATTACACATTCTATTTTGTTACTAAAAGATTTTTTATATCTTCTCCTGTTAATTATTAATTAAAAAACTTAGGTATTATTACGATGTGATAGGAGTAGTACAAAGAAGAGGTAAAGCTTGACTTGACTAAACTTTATCAGAAATGCAAATTTTAATTAGTAAATTAAATACAATTTCGAGAATTTATCAAAGAAGGCAGTTATTGTTATATGTGACGTGCGTAGTTTACCGCACTTTGGCAAGGCTCAGTGACCACCGTAGGCATCGCTCCTTGACTATCTAAGCTGATGCAACCAGCCAGAAAAAGTCTTGAACGGCATGTAAAAATCAATTGGATGGGTATTCAAACCCCAACCAATTGTAGACAGTTGTAAATAATGACACAGTTCGCTAGTTATCTTTAATAAAAGACGCGATCGCCTTTTTTATCGGAGAACCGGAATCGTCTCTGGTATAGTACGTAAGACCTTCCTCAATGAATGCAGAAGTAGTATCTATTAACTGCTGAAGAATCACGGAATTAGTATTATCTATTTCTTCAGTGACTTTTTCCCCTGTAAATTTATTTTTCCGCTCTTCTGGAGGTAAGACAATGCGAGGATCTTTATAAGTCTCTTTTGGTTTGGGTTTAAATGTTTCATTTAAGTCAAACTGAAGACGTAAGTAACGTTTAGACTCATATCCACCCATAATTTGTCGGCAAATCGTACTATCAATCTCAGATGTAGGTTCCATGAATATGTTAGTAAGATTTTTGATCCAGTCTAAACCTCTCCATTTGCTTATTTGCTTATATTGATATGGTTGACCAGTTTGACCTGTGCCAATAGAAAGGATAGAAATATCTTCTAATCGCAGATTATTTAGTTTATATTGTTGCTTGATTTCTGGAGATACTGAAGACTGACTAATCCTCATCGCTAGACTCAAAGCTGCCAGAGCAGGGTTATTAGCAGAAACTCCTCCATCAATGTGGGGGAATTCCCAGTCACCAAATTTTTGTTTATCTACAGGTTCTAATTTATATGGTGGAAAAAAAGTAGGTGCTGAGGCAGAAGCGGTACATATTTCCCATAAATAACAGTCATCGTACCATCTGTCTCCTAAATCGGGATGACAATTTGTAAAAAAGGTGGTGTTGCGATATAGCGTATCGTAAGCAAGAATCAAAAGAATGGGTTTTTCGATATCCTTGATTCTTGTGGATTTATAAGCATCTTTGAGTACGCTAGTAATTCCATCATGAGAATATTTAGATGGGGAAAATACATCAATAATTGATTTGATAATGGACGGAAAGTTTTTGTAGCGCTCTTTTATTTCCAGAGGGAATATATCTTTACCTCTATTTTTATACATTTTAATAAGTTCATCACTTTCCTTTCCGATAGCAATCCCTCCTGCTAATATCGAACCAGTAGAAGTACCAGCAACCATGTCAAAATATTCGTGTAAAAACTCTCCTTTTCCCTGATTTCTAATTTCTTGTTCTACTTGTTGAAGTATTCGTGCTGCAACAATTCCACGAATACCGCCACCGTCTAAAGCCAAAATTTTGAAGGACATAGCAATTCTTTTTGATTATTTTTTTGTGGACAAGGATCGTGAGATGAACCACAATACAATTCCATTGGCTTGTTTACTCTTATCCGACTTATCCGATTTATCCGACTGGAAGAATACCTAAGTTTTTTTTTAACGAATTCCCTTCTCTACGAGACACTACCTATAGCTTGCTTATCTGTAGAGGGCGGTATGCGTAGTATTGGTGTCAACTTAACGTGAAAGCCAGCCTCAAAACCAGCTTTTAAATATTATCTCGTTCCCAGTCGAAGACTGGGAATGCCGTCCTAGAGGCTCCGCCTTGCGCAATACTGTTCGGTTAAGGCAAGAGACGCGATGAATCGCCGTCTCTACAATAGTCAATCTTTCGTAGAGACGGCGATTTATCGCGTCTTTGCGAGCGTTTAACTTGAAACACTTAGAAATACAGCAAAATTCTACGTTGTGAGTTATGGAAATACCCCACCTGCACAATCTGGCATGAAGGTTGGGGAGGAATATATCTTATGTAGTTGCTGTAAATTCAAGGTTTCAGTAAAGTTAAATAAATATTTGCTACAAGAAAGTTAAAGCTTGACCCCGCACTTGCGTATTTACCTGGCCTTTGTCATAAACTATTTCACCGCCAACAATAGTGGTTTTAGCCCAGCCAGTCAGGTTCCAGCCTTCAAAAGGACTCCAATGGCATTTGGTTAAAAGTTCTTCGCGCTGGACTGGACGGTATGTGTTTAAATCTACAAGCACCAAATCAGCATCATAACCAGGGGCGATCGCTCCCTTATTCGGAATACCATAAGCCACAGCTACAGCTTTAGACATCCAGTTTACAACTTGAGCCACAGTACACTTGCCCTCCATTGCCGCAGTTAACATCAAAGCGAGGGAAGTTTCCACTCCAGGCATTCCCGAAGGAGTATTGGGGTATTCTTGAGCTTTTTCTTCTAAGGTGTGCGGCGCGTGATCTGTGGCAATGAAATCAATCACACCATCACGCAAAGCTTGCCAGAGAACTTCGTTATCGTGGGGCGATCGCAAAGGTGGATTCATCTGTGCTAATGTGCCAATTGTTTTATATGCACTAGTATTTAACAACAAATGCTGTGGTGTCACCTCTGCTGTCACCCAACTCGGTTTCTCCTGACGCAGCAAGTCTGCTTCTTCAGCTGTTGACATGTGGAGAATATGCAACCGACGTTGATATTTTTGAGAAAGTTTTAATGCTAGTTGGGTTGCCAGCAACGCCGCTTGATTATCTTGAATTTGCGAGTGAACGGCTGGATCGTGAATATTGGCAAATTCTTGGCGGCGTTGGTTGATTCTAGCTTGGTCTTCGGCATGAACGGCAATTAAGCGATCGCCTTTGGCAAATATCGCCTCCAATGCTGTTTCGCCATCAACTAGCAACTGACCATGCATCGACCCCATGAAAATCTTAATTCCCGGTGTTGGCTTTGCTAAAAGCAAATCTGGTAAACTCTCTGCTGTTGCCCCAATAAAAAAGCCATAATTAACTAAGGATTTGTGTGAGGCCCGTTCTAGCTTGTCGTCTAAAGCCTGTTGTGTCGTAGTTAGGGGGCGCGTATTGGGCATTTCTAAAAAAGAAGTGACTCCCCCTTTAGCACAGGCACAACTGGCAGTGAATAAATCTTCCTTATGTTCTAGTCCAGGTTCCCGGAAATGCACCTGCGGATCGATAACTCCTGGCAACAAAGTTAAGCCTTCTGCGTCAATTTCAGTGGCTAGTGGTGTTTGGGAGATTTCTGGCGCAACTTCGACTATTTGGCGATCGCGCGTCAACACATCTCCAACCATCAGTTCACCATCGGGTAAGATTATGCGAGCGCGGCGAATCAGCAACATTTTTGGCGATGACATAGGGATAACCAAGTTTAGACAGCGAGCTATGTATTACAGAGAACCATGCTTTTAGGTTAAACTTATTCGCGATCGGAGTAACCAATTTTTGCCGCACCTTAAAAAAAAGTTTATTTTTAACAAGAGAGGCAGCAGGAGTTTAATTCCGCCACAAAATCTCCGATTTGGTGGACTGCAATTAGATAAGGTTGAACGCGAAAGCGTCTGTCTTATATAGAAGCCTCATCTAAATTGAAACCTACTCCTGCCCCCTGCCTCCTATCTCCTTCCCAATCCACAATCTCAAATTGGTAGTCAAGATGCAAACATAATTAGGAAATTAAAATTTTCCCGTTAAGATTAACAGATAAAGTCTCACTAGGCGAGTTAATTACCTACGTCTTTCGTTAAGTTAAGTAATTTCATGCATAATCAAGTGTCTGATAACAACTCTAGTCAACAACCCGATAATTCCTGGATCGCAGAGCTAGGTAGAACAATTGTATTGAGTATCGTTCTAGCTCTGGGAATTCGTACCTTTGTTGCTGAAGCACGCTGGATTCCTTCTGGCTCAATGGAACCAACTCTGCATGGTACGCCAAACCAGTGGGAGGCAGACAAAATTATTGTCGATAAGTTGAAGTATAAATTTGCTGACCCACAGCGGGGAGATATAGTAGTATTTTCACCTACAAAAGAGCTACAAAAAGAACAATATCAAGATGCTTTTATTAAACGTATAATTGGCTTACCTGGAGAGAAAATACAACTTAAGGATGGCAAAGTCTATATCAACGACAAACCTCTGCCAGAATCTAATTACCTCAGTTCTGGGCAGACTACAGTTATTGATGTTTGCCAATCAGGGCCACAGCCACCTTTTTTGGCCAAACCCCAGACTATACCAACCGATTCATATTTAGTACTGGGTGATAATCGTAACAGTAGTTATGACAGCCGCTGCTGGGGTGTTGTCCCTCGCCAGAATATCATTGGACGTGCTGTAGTTCGCTTCTGGCCTTTAAATCATGTTGGCGGAATCGATAAATCGCCAGTATATCCATAAATTAACAAACAATATTGCTCAAATAGCTCATTAACAAAAGAATTTTAGATTTTAGATTGGGGACTACTAAATCACCAATCTAAAATCCAAAATCCGTGTTGAAAAGTTCAGTTCGCTCTTTGCGAGATACTGCGACTTTTCGCCAAATCTCAAATCCAAATATTTCTATGACCGAAGAGGGAAAGGGGCAAAGGGGCAGGGGGCAGGGATTGCTCCCCCTGCCCCGAAGCCGTGAAGCAAAGCGGAACATGGGTATCAAGCCCCGTCATAAAGGACGTTCTTGATTGGTCGGAGTATCAAGCTCCGTCCAATCCTCCCCCTTGCTCCCCTGCCTCTTTTGACGGGTGTCTAAAATGTTTGAATGCGTGAATTTTGAATTTTGAATTCGGAGCGAAGCGACGTGACGCCTTACCTAGCTAAGATTTTACTGTATCCAGTTAAATCACTGGATGGTGTTGAAGTTGAGAACGCTAGAGTTCTTGCCAGTGGCGCACTACAGTATGACCGCGAGTTTGCCCTTTTTGACGAACAAGGTAGATTTGTCAATGGCAAGCGTCATGCTAAAATCCATTTAATAAGGGCACAATTTGCACTCTTAAATAGAACTATCTCGTTGCAAATTCCCGATCGCAACTTACAACAGATTTTTCATCTGGATGAGGAACGGCAAGCATTAGAAGCAACTTTGAGTGATTATTTTGAGTTTGCTGTCACATTAAGACAAAACTCTTTGATGGGTTTTCCTGACGATACACACTCACTTGGCCCAACGGTAATTAGTACGGCCACATTGGCAGAGGTAGCTTCTTGGTTTCCTGGTTTAAGTGTAGATGAAATGCGCCGTCGGATGCGTGCCAACATCGAGATTGGTGGTGTACCAGCATTTTGGGAAGATCGGCTATTTAGCGAACAAGGTGATTTAGTCTCTTTTCGAGTGGGAGATGTAGACTTTTTTGGGGTTAACCCATGTCAGCGTTGTATAGTCCCAACACGCAATTCTTACTTAGGAGAAGCTTACCCAAACTTTCAAAAAATCTTTACAACCCAGCGACAAGCAACTTTGCCAAATTGGGTTGCTTCATCGCCTTTTAATCACTTTTATCGATTGAGTATCAATACTCAACTACCCCCATCATCAGCCGGAAAAATTTCAAAAATTGGCGATAAAGTAGAAATAATTATATAAAAAAGTTAACAATTTGTCAAAATAAAAAATACAAAGTAAATTTTTTATATTTTTTTTTGTTTCTGCTGTGTATTTGCATAACAATTCTAAAATTGCTGTAATTAAATATAAGTTCTTGTGCAAATCCAGAGGTTTCCAGACCAGAAAATCAACACATCAGCAATTACAAATTAAATTTAGGATTGGGTGCTAATGGCGACCTGAATTTTAGAATGGCATACTGGAGCTTATTGGTTAAATTTCAGTTCATCTGAGAAAATTTGTGGAAATATTGCCAGATAAAATTGAGCAAATTCAAGTGTGATGGCGTATCCACATAGACGATTTCTATAGTGGACTACTCCTGTATAAAGTTTGAAAGTGAGGCGTTGGAGGAAGTCAGCCAGTCAAACAATTATAAGTATTTCGTATTATTTTATACTAAAAATATAAAATTTTCATAAAGAGCGATGTCTGCCGTAATTATACTTATATAGAATGTAGCTAGCACGGCAAAATGCACCTAGTAGATGCTGGGGAAGAATAAAACTACAATGTTATCCAAACTTCAGCCCGTCAAATCATTTAATCGCTTAGTTGGCAAAGTTTATGCCAAGATGCCCCTGAGATATGTTCTGATTGTGCCCTTTATCTTGCAAATTTGTGGTGCAGTGGGACTTGTGGGCTATCTTTCGTATCAAAACGGGCAAAAAGCGGTAAGTGAGCTTGCTAATCAATTAGAAAATGAAATCTGCGATCGCATTGAACAGCATCTCGATCGCTATTTAACAACTCCAAAGCAAATCAATCAAATCAACTTAGATGCGATTGAGCTAGGTTTGCTCAACCTTTCGGACTTTCAAACCACCGGCAATTACTTTTGGAAACAAATGCAGGTTTTCAATGTTGGCTACAACAGCTTTGCCAATTTCAAAGGTGAGTTTATTGGTGTTGAGCGTCTAGATAATGGCCAGCTCTTAATTAATGAAGTTAGCGCCAAGCATGGTGTAGGCAAACTCTATGTTTATCCTACAGACAAGCAAGGAAATCGCCGCCATTTACAGCAAGTCAAAAATTACGATCCTCGCCTAGAAGCTTGGTATACAGATCCAGTTAAGAGAAGCAAACGAGTTTGGAGTCAAATTTATCCATGGGAAGATAAACCAGAAGTTTTATCCATATCTTCCAGCTATCCTGTTTACGATAAAAATCGCAAATTTGTTGGGGTGATTAGTGTTGATTTGCTCTTATCACAAATTAGCAAGTTTTTAACTAAGTTAAAAATCAAAGAGTCGGGTAAAACTTTTATTTTAGAGCGTTCTGGGTATATAGTGGCTTCTTCTACTAGCGAGCCACCATATACGATCGTTAATGGTAAAGGAAAACGTCTATCAGCATTAAATAGTCAAAATTCTTTAATTAAACTCACTACACAGTCTTTGATCGAACGCTTTGGTAGTCTAAAGTTGATTGTGGGGAAGCAACAGCTAAGTTTTACCGCCGATGGAATGCGTTATTTTGTACAGGTAAAAAGCTGGAGGGACGAACTGGGTTTAGATTGGCTAATCGTGGCGGTGATTCCCGAAGGCGAATTTATGGAGCAAATTAATGCCAACACCCGCATCACTATTTTGCTGTGCATAGTTGCTTTTTTAGTGGCTACAAGAATTGGGATTTTGACTGCTCGTTGGATAATTAAACCGATTTCACAATTAAACAGAACGGCAAAGAAAATTGCTGAAGGTGAATGGGAGGAAACACCAAACATTCAGCGTTCCGATGAACTGGGAGAACTAGCTAAATCATTTGAAACTATGGCAAAGCAACTCCAAGCATCCTTTAGCGCTTTAGAAGCAAAGAATGCCCAGATGCAAGTTTTAAATGAGGCACTATCTCATAATCAGAGTCAGCTAACTCAATTTTTAGAAGCCATACCGGTCGGTGTATTTATCATCGATGCTGAGGGTAAACCTTATTATACAAATCAGATTGGGCAGCAAATTCTCGGTCAAGGAGCGATCGCAGAAGTTAAAGTCGAAGAATTATCAGAGATATATCAAGCTTACCTTGCCGGGACAGATCGACTTTACCCCAGCGATCGCTTGCCGATTTTGAGAGCATTGCTTGGGGAAAGCATCAGGGTTGATGATATAGAAATTCGCTATTGTGGCAATATTACTCGCATTGAGGTTTTAGGAAAGCCAATTTATGATGAATCAGGGAATGTGGCTTTTGCGATCGCCACATTTTTTGATATCACCCAACGCAAACAAACAGAAAAGTTATTAGCGGAATACAATCGCACCTTAGAGGCTCAAGTAAAAAAACGTACCCAAGAGTTCCAGCAAGTTATTGAGCAACTGCAAACCACCCAAGAAGAACTGATTCAATCGCAAAAAATCGCTGCACAGGAACAACAAGCAGCCGTTCGAGAAGCCGCGCGAAGTGCTGCCGCCAACCTCGCCAAAAGCGAATTCCTGGCTAACATGAGCCACGAACTGCGTACCCCACTCAATGCCATTCTTGGTTTTACCCAAGTCATGAGTCGAGATTATTCGCTATCTAGCGAACATCAAGAAAACTTGGCAATAATTAATCGTGCTGGCGAACATCTACTCAAATTAATTAACGACATTCTCGAAATGTCTAAAATCGAAGCTGGCAAAATCACTTTAAATTCCAGCAGCTTTGACTTAATTCATTTGTTGAAGAACTTAGAAGAGATGTTGCACTTGCGTGCTGCATCTAAAAATTTAGAATTACTGTTTGAATATGCGCCAGATATTCCTAAATACATAGAAACTGACGAAAATAAATTGTGTCAAGTATTGCTCAACCTCTTGGGAAATGCGATTAAATTTACCGAGAAAGGGAGTGTGACGCTACGGGTGAGACTAGGGGCTGGGGATTGGGGACTGGGGGCTGGGGACTGGGGACTGGGGACTAGAGAGAGCGAGGAAAAATTGAATTTTTCGTTTTCACCCTTACCTCATGCTTCCTACCCGTCTGCTTCTTCAGCCCAATCCCCAATTCCTAATCCCCAATCCCTCATCTTCGAGGTACAAGATACTGGCTGTGGTATTGCCCCACAAGAACTTGACTTGCTGTTTGAGGCTTTTGAGCAAACTGAAATCGGCAGAAAATTCCAACAAGGGACGGGACTGGGTTTAGCGATTAGCCGTAAATACGTGCAACTGATGGGAGGAGATATTACTGTCAGCACGATGCCTGGTGTCGGTAGTACATTTGCCTTTGATGTTCAGATTGCTCTAACTTGCCCCAGAGAAATCCCGATCGACCAAATAAAATCACAAATTAGAGCTTTAGCACCTAGTGAAAAAGTATACCGCATTTTAGTAGTTGACGATTCCAAAGAAAGTCGTATATTGCTAGTTAAAATTCTCACATCTCTTGGCTTTGAAGTTAATGAAGCTACAGATGGTAGTGAAGCGATCGCTAATTGGGAATCTTGGCAACCACACTTGATTTTTATGGATATGCGAATGCCAGTTATGGACGGTTATGAAGCCACAAGAATTATTAAAGCTAGAGAAATCGGGCATGGGGGAGCCAATACGTCGCGGAGGTTCCCAAAATTGAAACAACTGGTATCATCGGGAAGCCAGTACCTTGCAGAGGAGTTAACCGATTCCGCCGAGGGTGAGGTTCTGAAAGTTGTATGCAAATCTTCTACACCCGAAACAACTGGTGCGATCGAAAATGATGCTTCTGGTGCGTCCACTTGGCGTAAGCGAATGCCAACAGCCTTGGCTCCTCCTGACGACTTCTCTAAAACAATGCCAGATCGCTCCAATACCAATACAATCATTATTGCCCTAACTGCTAGCGCCTTTGAGGAAGAACGCCAGAAAATTCTGTCCATTGGCTGTGATGATTTTATTCGCAAGCCATTCAAACAGGAAGTATTATTGGAAAAACTGAGCAAACATCTGGGTTTAAAATATACCAATCAAGTAGAAACCACAAACACAGTAGTTGCCGATCGAGGTACACAGATTTTTGTAAGTGTTGCCGAACTCCTGGGTCATTTATCACAAATGTCACCTGAGTGGCTCCAACAGATTCACTATGCCGCAGCTAGCTGTAGCGATGAACTGATTTTAGAGTTACTCAAAGAAATTCCATCAGATAATGCTCAAGTTTTCCAAGTTCTCAGGGATTTAGCAAATAACTACCAGTTTGAGAAAATCATGGAATTGACTACAACAAACTTAGAATGAATTACGAGCATTTAGACCCTAATAAAAAAGATATTTTGATCGTTGATGATATGGCGGATAACCTCCGGGTTTTATCCTCCATATTGACAAGAGAAGGGTATAACGTTCGTAAAGCTTTGAACTGGCAAATGGCACTGACAGCGACTCAAACATTATTACCTGATTTGATTCTACTCGATATCATGATGCCAGAAGTAGATGGATATGAAATTTGCCAGACCTTTAAAGCTTGGGATTTAACAGCCGATATTCCAGTAATTTTTATTAGCGCTTTAGACGATGTTTTTGACAAAGTTAAAGCCTTTAAAGTAGGTGGTGTAGACTACATCACCAAACCTTTTGAGTTTCAAGAAGTTTTAGTGCGCGTGCAAAATCAACTGGCATTGAGATCGGCGCGATTAGAAATATTGAAATTAAATGTTGAGCTTGAAGATCGGGTAAAACAGCGGACTGGAGAGCTAGAAAAAACTCTCCAAAAACTTCAACAAGAAATCGATTCCCGCCAAAAATTGCAAAGTCAACTGCTAGATATAGCACTGCATGATTCCCTGACTGGATTATCAAACCGAGTTTTGTTTATTAGGCGACTAGAAAATGCTCTAAATCGGGCTAAACAAGAATCTAGTTATCAATTTGCAGTACTTTTTTTGGACTGCGATCGCTTCAAAGTTGTTAATGATTCTCTTGGTCATCTGGTAGGAGATGAATTGCTGATAGCCATTGCTCACCGCTTACAAGGATGTATCATACCTGTTGATACTTTAGCACGATTGGGCGGGGACGAATTTGGAATTCTCCTAGAAAATATCACAGATGTCAATATAGCAATCCAAGTTGCAGAAAGGATTTTGCAACAGTTATCACTTGCTTTTCAACTGTCAAGATATGAAGTATTTATGAATGCCAGTATTGGCATTAGTTGGGGCAATAAAGATTACGATCGCCCAGAGTATTTGCTGCGAGATGCTGATACGGCAATGTATCGGGCTAAGGCTCAAGGAAGAGCCAACTATCACGTTTTTAATCCAGCGATGCATCAGGAAGCTATTCAGCTTTTAGAGTTAGAAAATGACCTGCGGAGGGCTGTGGAAAGGCGAGAATTCCTCGTTTACTATCAGCCAATTATTTCCCTGGTTACAGGTAGAATTTCTGGATTTGAAGCCTTGGTACGCTGGCAACATCCGATCCGTGGTTTGGTTTCTCCTATAGAATTTATTCCTGTGGCCGAAGAAACGGGTTTAATTAATGCGATCAATACTTGGGTATTACAGTCAGCTTGTCATCAATTAAGCATCTGGCAACATAATCCAGTCACACCAGAACCTCTAACTATAAGCGTCAATTTGAGTGCAAGGTTATTTTTACAGCCAAATTTGGTAGAGCAAATTGACCGAATAATTTATGAAAATCAAATAAATCCCGCATATTTAGAATTAGAAATTACCGAAAGTGTAATTATGGAAAATACTGATGCAATCAAAGGAATTCTTGAACAACTAAAGCAGCGAAAAATTAAGTTGATTATGGATGACTTTGGTACAGGATATTCCTCTTTAAGTTACCTGCATAGCTTCCCTTTGAATGCACTCAAAATTGATAAATCTTTCGTCAAGCGGATGCAGGAGAATAAAGAGAATATGGGGTTAGTACCAGCAATGATTGGCATTGCCAACTCAATGGGGATGAGTGCGATCGCTGAAGGCGTCGAAACACAAGAACAGTTAGCCCAATTGAGAAGTTTAAACTGTAATTTTGCTCAAGGATATTTATTTTCTAAACCCGTAGAACAACGACTGGCTGTTGAGTTGCTCGCTTCAGCACCTCAATGGTAGCTATCAAGTAGCACCTGGAAAAAATTTCATTTCGATCCTTGGCTAGATAATCTGTGAGTGCTATTTATTACAATCGTGACAACAATTCATCGTGTTGCCAAAGGTGATAAGTGGCTAATAGCTTCGATAATCTGCAAAACTCTCCAGCCACGTGAGAGTTAAACTATAAATATAAATATTTCGGTGAAATCGGTCAACAAATTTTAGGGTGATTTCAAACAAGGATTTACTATCCTCAATAATTATACGCGTAACTTTGATCAATAATGCATTTTAATCAAACTAACCATCAGAAAAGAAATATTTTGGTGGTCGATGATACCCCAGATAATCTGCGGCTTTTATCAGCGATGTTGACTGCACAAGGTTTTGAAGTTCGCAAAGCCTTAAACGGTAAAATGGCACTGACTGCATGTCAAATGGTTTTGCCCGATGTGATTTTGCTGGATATCAATATGCCAGGTATGGATGGCTACCAAGTTTGTCAACAACTAAAAGCTGACGATAAAACTAGTGAAGTCCCAGTAATTTTTATTAGCGCTCTGGATGATGTTGTCGATAAGGTAAAGGCATTTGATGTTGGTGGTGTAGATTATATTGCCAAACCTTTTCATGGTGCAGAAGTGGTATTGCGAATTGAAAATCAGATTAATTTACGCTTGCTCCAAGTTAAACTGCAAGAACAAAACTTTTTACTCCAACAGGCTCTTGACAACTTGAAAGCCTCTCAAGTTCAACAAATTCAGAACGAAAAGATGGTGGCGCTGGGACAGTTAGTAGCTGGACTAGCTCATGAGATTAATAACCCGATCAGTTTTATTTATGGAAATCTCCAATATGCTGGTCAATATGTGGAAGACCTAGTGAAGATGATTGAGGTCTATCAGCAAGAATATCCCAAACCCACACCAAAAATTCAGCAGATAGCCAAAGATATAGACTTGAATTTTATCATTAAGGATCTGCAAAATCTGATAGGTGCAATGTATAGAGGCTCCGATCGCATTCAGGAAATTGTACTGGCGCTACAACATTTTTCTCGGCATGATGAAGCAGAGATGAAACGAGTCAATATCCATGAAGACATCGAAAACACTTTAGTGATGTTACAACATCGGCTCAGGGAAACAGCCAATCGTCCGGCAATTGTTGTAGTGAAAGATTATGGTAACTTGCCCCTAGTCACTTGTTATGCGAGTGAACTAAATCAAGTATTTATGCATTTGTTGAATAATGCTATTGATGCAATACAGGAGGGAGTAGAGAACGGAAAGTGGGGAGCAGGTAATCAATTTCCAGATGAAGCAATGGGAAATGAAGCATGGGGAATAGGGAATCAATCTTCTCCTCCCCAAATTTGGATTCATACAGAGGTGACAGACTTGAACGCAGTCAAAATTGCGATCGCTGATAATGGTCTTGGTATTGAAGAGTCGTTGCGATCGCGTTTATTTGACCCATTTTTTACCACAAAACCTGTGGGCAAAGGTAGTGGACTAGGATTATCTATTAGCTATCAGATTATCGTCCAAAAACATCGAGGAAATATAAGCTGTAACTCATCTGTGGGCAAAGGAGCGGAGTTTGCAATCGAAATTCCCATAGAGCAGCAACCTGATATCTCATCGCAATTTTCAAAATCGGAAAAGGGATTAGGGAGCAGGGGAGCAGGGGAGCAGGGGGAGCAAGGAAGTAGGAGAGAATAATAATTCCTGACAAATGACCAATGACAAATGACCAATGACAAATGACAAATGACAAATGACCAATAAATCTAATTAATCAACAATTCTGGTGCTACCAATCCTTTTTGAATAGCTAAGACTGCGGCTTGAGTGCGATCGCGTACTTCTAGTTTTTGTAAAATAGCATGGACATGAACCCGCACTGTACCAGGGGCAATGTAGAGAATTTCAGCAATTTCTTGATTGCTTTTGCCAGCTGCTACCAGTGCCAAAATTTCTTGCTCCCGCTTCGTTAAAGGATTTTCTAAAGATTCCTCAGTTTTTGCAGACTGCACCGCTATCGAATTACCCTCAAAAGCGGCTCTAATTTCAGTTGTTGCCGTTTGATCCCACCAAGAAGCGCCCGCAGCAACCGAGCGCACTGCTAATATCAAAGACTCAGCCGGAATACCTTTAAGACAGTAACCTTGCGCTCCAGCGGCAATTAACCGCGAAATCAGGGGTTTTTCAGAACGAGACGTTAAAACGAGAATTGGTAAATTTGGGTGCTTCTGCTTGATTTGGCGACAAGCCTCAATCCCGCCAATCCCTGGTAAACCTATATCCAGCAACACCAAATCCAGAGGATAGTGATTGGCTAATTCTACAGCTTGTTCCCCATCTTCCGCTTCTGCGACAATCTCCAAACTGGTTTCTTGTTGCAACCGCATCCGCAAACCAAGCCGAAACAGTTCATCATCTTCAACTAGTAAGATTTTTTTCATTTGTCATTTGTCATTTGTCATTTGTCATTTGTCATTTGTCAGGAGGCAGGGGGCAGAAGTTCTTTAATCCATGAATTTTGAATTTTGAATTTTGAATTTTGAATTGATTTCTCATCTCCCCGGTGGCGGACAAGCTGGAAGTCGGAAAGCAAACAATGCGCCGCGTGGTGAGCGATTCTCTGCCCAAATTGTACCCCCATGAGCAGTAATAATTTGCCTGGTCAAATAAAGTCCTAGCCCAGATCCGGTGACGTGGCGATCGCTATTTCCTTGATAAAATCTTTCAAATAAGTGAGGTAACTCTTTTTCGGTAATCCCGGAACCAGTATCGAGTATTTTTACCACTTGATCGCTAGAATAACCTTCAAATACTACTTCCACTTTACCGCCACGAGGGGTATGGTTAATGCCATTACTCAGGAGATTGCTGAAGACTCGCCCAAGTTGCAAAGAATCGCCATTTACCCAGAGAAAGCTGCGAAAATCTGATTCGCCATAATGCAGAGAAATATAAACCTGGCGTGTTTTCGCTAGTTCTGTTAAGGTAGCAACGATTTCTTCCGCTATTGTCACCAAGTTAACTGGTGATATCTGTAGTTTCAGCCCTTCGGCATCATTGCGGTACACATCTAAAAGCGTTTGGACTAATTGCAATGTACTCTGATGACTACGAGCCATTGTTTGTAATACTTTTGCTTGCATAGGCGTGATTTTACCGAATTGCTCATTTTGAAAATATTTCAGCGTTTCAATTGCTCCTAATAAAGGTGTTTTCAAATCATGCGTTAGGGTAGAAACAAAATCTTCACGCATGATCGCTAGTTGTTCTTGGGAGCGTAATTGTGCTTGGGTATAAGCGATCGCTTCTTCATTGCGGTGGTTGCGATCGCTTAACCAACCCGTTACCATCAACGCCAACACTGCAATCAGCCTATTTGCCAATGTTGAGAGATAAAGTATTTCTCTTCCGGGAACAAGCAGGTCTAATAATGTTAATCCTGTAGCTGCAAGAGTGATCCCCAACACAGCACCCCGATTCAATCGTGAATTTGCTAACAAAATCGTCCCTGTGTAGAGGTAGCCAAATACGTACTCAGGTGGTGTTGAAAATTCCAACACTATCACGATCGCAAAGGCGATCGCTATTAGCCCATAAGTCTTTCCCCGCTCATTTATCGCTTCTTTCATAGTCAATAATCGACTTAACATCGTCATTTATGATTTACTAAAAAATTTTGATTTTCCAATCTGTATAACTATTTAATTGACCAATTATGAGTTATCTGCAATCTATATCTGCAAATGCCAACTTAAGAATTAACCCGAAAATTACGATTCTCCAAATGCAATAAAGAAGACTGGATAATGGAAACTGAGTAGTTGCCCACAAGAAGCGGCGTCTCTACCACTATCTTCCAAAACCCTAATCCCATTAAGAAAATACTTTATGATATTTATATTCTTTGAAAGTAGCAAACTTGCAAAATGTATTGTATAAACAAATAGTCCTAAGTAGTGAGATAGATAAATTAAGAGTCAAAATTAAATATTCTTAACGAAAACTTTAATAAGTATCTAGAAAATAGTCATAACTGAAAATATTCAGGAGTTATCTTAGCCGTAGTGGTACGTTCAGCCAGTATTGAGTAACAAGTTATGAGTAAAAATTAGTACTTATGAATCTTACTACTCTCAGCCGAGGCACTTAATACTCGGAACTGATTTGATGCTGAGTGCAATTATTGCTTTTTGTACTCAGTACTGTTTAGGAAAATCCCTTGAAATCAAATACTCCTACAGTTAATCTATTATTTCTAAGAATTGGCTTGCTACTACTTAAATTTAATTTAGCGCGAAATATATGGGACAAGGTTTTTTGCAAATTGGCTTAACGCTATGTATTGTCATAGCAATCACTCCATTATTCGGAAAATACATAGCTCGTGTCTTTTTGGGAGAAAAAACACTGCTTGATTTTTTAATGAACCCCATAGAGCGGAGTATGTTCGTATTTGCGGGTGTTCGGAGAAAAGATGACATGACGGTTTGGCAGTATATCCGGGCCATACTCTGTTTTAATTTGATTATGGGTATTTCAGTGTATTTCTTGATCTATTTTCAGAGACTCTTACCCTGGAATCTAAACGGCTTCGGTTCGCCCAGATGGGATGTATTGCTGCATACAACGATTTCATTTGTAACGAATACTGACCAACAACACTATGTAGGTGAGACAACCTTAAGCTATTTTAGCCAGGTAGCAGCTTTAGGCTTTTTGATGTTCACCTCCGCAGCCACAGGTTTAGCTGTGGGAATTGCCTTTATTCGCGGGTTAACGGGTAAAAGATTGGGAAACTTTTACGTCGATCTCGTCCGTGGAATTACGCGAATATTGCTGCCGATTTCAATTATTGGCGCGATCGCCTTACTTATAACAGGTGTACCACAAACATTAGCTGGAACTATGGATGTGCAAACCTTAGAAGGCGGGACGCAATATCTGGCCAGAGGCCCGGTGGCATCCTTTGAAATGATCAAACTTTTGGGCGAGAACGGTGGCGGCTTTTTTGGCGTCAACTCAGCACATCCCTTTGAAAATCCCAATGGCGCTTCTAACTTGATAGAAATGCTCGCCATGATTTCTATACCAGCAGCCTTAATTTACACCTACGGTATATTTGCCAATAACATCAAACAAGCTTGGCTACTTTTTTGGATGGTGTTTGTGATTTTTGTGATTCTCGTGGGAGTTACAGCCGTAGGAGAACTGCAAGGTAATCCCCTGGTTAATACCGCCTTTGGATTAGAACAGCCGAATTTAGAGGGGAAAGAAGTTCGATTTGGTTGGGCACAAACAGCATTTTGGGCAGTGATGACTACTGCTACTATGTCTGGTGCTGTGAACGGGATGCACGATTCTTTGATGCCGCAAGGAATATTTTCGACTCTCTTCAACTTATTTATCCAGGTTATCTGGGGTGGTCAAGGAACTGGAACAGCTTACTTATTTATTTACTTAATTCTCACAGTGTTCCTGACTGGATTAATGGCAGGACGTACTCCAGAGTTTTTAGGACGCAAAATTGAAAAAAGGGAAATCGTTCTCGCTAGCGTAGTGCTGTTGATTCACCCAATTCTAGTTTTGATCCCCAGTGCGATCGCTTTGGCTTATCCCATCTCCCTATCTGGAATTAGCAACGCTGGCTATCACGGTATTTCTCAAGTAGTTTATGAATATGCCTCAGCAGCAGCAAATAATGGTTCGGGCTTAGAGGGTTTGGGGGATAACACCCTGTGGTGGAACTTGAGTACAATAGTTAGCCTAATCGGAGGACGTTACATTCCGATGATTGCTATCTTGCTGCTAGCTGACGGTATGTCTCGCAAACAACCAGTAGAAGAAACTCCTGCTACCCTAAGAACTGATTCTTTGGTATTTACTAGTATCACAGCTGGGGTAACGCTGGTTTTGGGAGTATTAACTTTCTTTCCCGTTCTGGCTTTAGGCCCCATAGCTGAGGGTTTAAAACTAGCATCTGGCAGTTAGAAAAGTTATGAGTTATAAGTTTGAAATTAAGAAGATATCAAAAAGTAATTCAGGAGGCAGGAGGAAGGAGTAACCCAGACTTAAAAGTGTGAGATTTAAGCAAGAAAAGTTATATAGCTGTAGTCAGATATGATGTTAGAACAGTGTTGATTGCTCAAAGCCTGGAAGCAACTAGTAGTCTGCCAAGCCAAAAATGTGCTTGTGAGGGCTGGGTAAGGGGTAAAGGGGAAAGGGTAAGGGCAGGACTTACGCACTGAAGCCTGAAACCTAGATCCCCCCTAGCCCCCCTTAAAAAGGGGGGAACTTCTAAAGCCCCCTTTTTAAGGGGGTTGGGGGATCTAAGTGCGTAAGTCCTGAAGGGATTTAAAACCTTTCTCCCTTTACCCCGCCAAGTTCACGAGAGCGAACTACTAGGTTTACTCAGCACGGGATCAACGCCGAGCTAACAGCACTCAGCTATATCTTGCACTATGCGTCTCGTACCAGTATCTTATTTTTAACTGGGTAATTACTCAGAACTAAAGTTTTCATTCATACTTATTTCCTCCTGGCTCCTGCCGTTATCTTATAAATTATCCGGTTTCGTAGGATGCGTTACTAACGCATCCTACAGGTTGGATATTTTTTTATTAGAAGTTCCTATAACTCCTAACTTCTCACTGCTAACTTTATTTATGAATCAAGTGGCAACTAACTTCAAAGCTAGACGCCCAAGTTCTCGTTCTGGCGATCGCCGCCAAAAACGTAAAAAGACTAGGGCAAATAATAAGTGGCTGTACTTAAGAGCAATTAGAGATGCTTTTGTCAAGCTCAACCCTAAGTATGCAATCAAAAATCCAGTAATCTTTGTGGTTTGGGTAGGAACAATCATCATCCTATTGCTAACCATCGATCCCAACCTATTTGGCCCAACCCTGCAAAAGAACCCGCAAGTTTTCAACGCCTTGTTGTCAGGGATTTTATTTTTTACAGTTTGGTTTGCCAATTTTGCCGAAGCAGTGGCAGAAGGACGGGGTAAAGCTCAAGCCGATGCCTTGCGGTTAACAAAGTTAGAGGCGATCGCTAAAAAACTTGCTGCCGATGGCACACTTAGCGAAGTTTCATCCACCAGCCTTAAACAGGGCGATACCATCTACGTCGTTGCTGGCGATATCATCCCCGCCGATGGTGAAGTAATCATGGGTGTTGCCTCAGTGGATGAATCGGCAATTACTGGAGAATCTGCACCAGTATTAAAAGAATCAGGCTCCGATGTTGCCAGTTCCGTCACTGGTGGAACGCGGATTATCTCAGATGAACTAATTATCCGTATAACTACTGATCCAGGCAAAGGCTTTATTGACCGGATGATTGCCTTGGTAGAAGGAGCAGAACGCAGCAAAACACCCAATGAAATTGCCATCACGGTATTGTTGGCAGTTCTCAGCTTAGTGTTTTTGTTAGTCGTAGTCACCTTGCCTGCACTTGCTTACTATGTCAACAGTCCAGTCAGCGTCCCAATTTTAATTGCCCTATTAGTAGCGTTAATTCCTACCACCATTGGCGGCTTACTAAGTACCATCGGTATTGCTGGTATGGATCGAGTTGCCCAATTTAACGTCATTGCCACATCAGGACGAGCAGTCGAAGCCTGTGGTGATATCAATACTTTACTTCTTGACAAAACAGGTACAATTACCCTCGGCAACCGTCTGGCGGAAGAGTTTATTCCCCTCAACGGTCATTCAATGTCAGAAATTGCTAATGTTGCCTGGGCGGCTAGTGTCTTTGACAATACACCAGAAGGAAAATCCATTGTCCGACTAGCAGAACAGTTAGGCGCACGGTTTGATTTTGATTCCACTCAGGCAGAAGGAATCAGTTTTTCTGCCAAAACTCGGATGAGTGGCACGAATTTACCTGGTGGGTATGAGGCCAGAAAGGGAGCAGTAGAAGCCATTAAAGGATTTGTCCGTTCCCGCAACGGACGCGATACGCCAGAATTGGATGCTGCCTACGAACGAGTTTCCCGCTTGGGAGGTACACCCCTAGCAGTTAGCTTAGATAACGAAATTTATGGGATTGTTTATCTCAAAGATATAGTTAAACCTGGTATCCGCGATCGCTTTCTTGCACTGCGACGGATGGGAGTACGTACCATCATGCTAACTGGAGACAACCGAATTACCGCTTCTGTCATTGCTAAAGAAGCTGGGGTTGATGACTTCATTGCCGAAGCTACACCAGAAGACAAAATCAGTATCATTAAACAGGAACAAGCCGCAGGCAAACTAGTTGCCATGACGGGAGATGGAACTAACGATGCACCAGCATTAGCTCAAGCTAACGTCGGCGTGGCGATGAATACAGGAACGCAAGCTGCAAAAGAAGCCGCTAACATGGTCGATTTGGACTCCGATCCCACAAAGCTACTCGATATCATTGGTATTGGTAAGCAATTGTTGATTACTCGCGGGGCATTGACGACATTTTCCATCGCTAATGATATTGCTAAATACTTTGCAATTATTCCAGTGATATTTGTCGCTGCTAATTTGCAAAGCCTGAATATTATGAATTTGACTAGCCCTAAATCTGCTGTACTCTCAGCATTGATTTATAATGCTTTGATTATTCCTGCTTTGATTCCCTTGGCATTAAAGGGTGTGAGGTTTAGACCGCTGACAGCTAATCAGTTACTTCAACGCAATATTTTAATTTACGGCTTAGGTGGCGTGATTGCACCGTTTATTGCAATTAAGTTGATCGATGTACTGATTACACTTGTAGGTTTGGCTTAAGGATAGCAAAAGTAGAGACGCTGAGAAACGATCGCATCTTGACCAAAGTAAAATAATAAACATTTTTACTTTTACCTGTTGATAGGAGGGACAAGAAGAATATGAATAAATATCGTTTTCATTCAGCACTGCTTTGGCGATATCCTTTGTTTAGTCGCAATGGCATAAACAACATCTACCACTCGCTATTTTCATCTTGCTGTGCTTGAATGTGGTAACTGCCCCAGTTGTTTATGCTGTTGCTAACAGCATCTTGTAACATCCTGCTAGGTGGGCAAAAGAATTAAAAATTAAAAATTAAAAATTAAATTCTAGGCGCAATTGGAAAACTTTTTATGGCTATTATTCGAGAAACTATCAGAGCAATTTTTATAACTCTAATGCTTTGGTTGTTGACTGCAATCATCTATCCGCTGGTAATTCTTGTAGTGGGTCAAGTTTTTTTGCCCTATCAAGCTAATGGCAGTATCGTGCGGAATCTAAGTAATGAACCAATTGGTTCGGCTTTAATCGGTCAGGTATTCACATCTGAGCGATATTTCCATTCTCGTCCTAGTACTGTTAGATATAGTCAAGGAAAAAAAGCCAAGCCAACTGGCATATCTGGAGCTAGCAATCTCGCTGCCAGCAATCCAGAATTACTGAAGCGGATTTTAGAAGAGGCAGATAAATTGCGAGAGGAAAATCTTCAACCGATAGCTGATATAATTTATACTTCTGGTTCGGGTTTAGATCCGCATATTTCCTTGAAAGCAGCACGGCAGCAATTGACACGGGTTGCTGGTGCGCGGGGAGTAAAAGAAGATGAGATTTTACGTTTAATTAATAAGTATACTGATGACAGATTTTTATGGATTTTTGGCGAACCAGGAGTCAATGTTCTGCGATTGAATTATGCTCTTGACTTGCAAGATATTAATCGTCAGCAAAATCAGTAAATGGGCATGGGGCATGGAGCATTGGGCATGGGTAAAGCGCTGTTTTCGTTTCCGATGAAGTAGGAGTACTAAGTAAGTGGGCGGGAATAAACCAAATTATGCTACGAAACGAAAATAGGCTTAAAATCCTTACCAATGACAAATGACCAATGACAAAGGACAAATGACCAATACTGGTTCGGCTGGGAATGCGCCTTTAAATTCTGCAAGTTACTCGCTTTATCCGGCACGACGGCGGGGTAAGCATAAAATCTTTATTGGTATGGCTCCTGGAGTAGGCAAAACCTACCGGATGTTGGAAGAGGGACACGCATTAAAACAAGAAGGAATTGATGTTGTCGTTGGGCTTTTGGAAACCCACGGACGCAAGGAGACGGCTGAAAAGGCAGAGGGACTGGAAATTATACCCCGTAAGCAATATCCTCGCGGTGAGTTGACGCTAACGGATATGGATACAGATGCTATTTTAAAGCGATCGCCGCAATTAGTCTTAATCGATGAACTTGCCCATACCAATGTCCCTGGTTCTGCACGTGAAAAGCGCTACGAAGATGTCGAAGTAGTTTTGACAGCTGGGATTGATGTCTACTCCACCATGAATGTGCAACATTTGGAAAGTCTCAACGACTTAGTAGCCAGAATTACAGGTGTGGTAGTCCGGGAGCGGGTTCCTGACAGGATTATGGATGAAGCAGATGAAATAGTGGTAGTAGATGTCACACCAGAAACACTGCAAGAACGGTTATTAGAAGGGAAGATTTACGCACAGCCAAAAATCCAACAATCACTCGATAATTTTTTCCAACGCCGTAACCTGATTGCTTTGCGGGAGTTGGCTTTGCGGGAAGTGGCAGACAACGTAGAAGAAAATGCGATCGCCTCTACTCCCAACGGACAATTTTGTAATATTCACGAGCGGGTTTTGGTATGTGTATCTACTTATCCCAACTCAGTGCAGCTGTTACGCCGGGGTGCAAGGTTGGCTAACTATATGAATGCGCCGCTTTATACCTTGTTTGTTGCCGATCCAGAACGCTTCCTCACCAAAGAAGAAAGCTTGCATATCCACACTTGTGAGAAACTTTGTAAAGAATTTGAAGGTACTTTTCTTCGTGTTACCAACAGTAATATCGCTAATGCGATCGCCCAAGTCGCCGAGAGACACCGGATTACTCAAATTGTAATCGGTGAAAGTCAGCGATCGCGCTGGCAAATGCTCCTCAAAGGATCTTTGACGCAAAAATTGGTGCGCTTGCTCAAAAATATAGATTTGCATATTATTGCCAGCGAAAAAATGGTTTCACCCAAATAGGGGATCAAATTTCCCCAAAAACCTCAGAAGTAAAGCTTCCATGCAGACCATAGGGGATATGATGCTTCAGATGTAACCGTGCAATTACTCCTTTAGAGAAATCACTAGCATCCAAAATTACCAAATCTGAGCGGTGATGAGCAGCATCATAAACCAAAGCTAATATCCAACCATCATCTTCCTTTTCGGAATTTGGGCGCGGGACAAAAATCGGTTCACCTACAAAACCACGGGGTGCAGCACTCCAAAATTGTCTTTCTCCAGACTCTAAATCAATTTTCAACAATGCTTGTAAGGGAGCATTACCAGTTTCTGCATGAGCCGCACCTATATATAGATATCGATAAGGGCGTCCCACATTCGCCGGATGTATACTGGGAAATTCACAACATCGGCTCTCAATCAATTCCCGCCGTACTATCCCATCCTTTAAATTCAGAGAAAATCGCCAAAGTTGCCCAGGTGAAGAAGCTTCAAAATCAACTTGTCGAAAATCGCTGTTGGGTTCCACTTCTGGCAAATTTTGGTAACAAATGGAGTCAATTAAAACTTCTCCTCCTACCTCAAAAGCATTAACGTGGTGGAAGACAAAACCCGACTGAGTTTCCAGAAATTTTATCTCTTCTTCCCCTGCTTTGGGGAAGCGGGGAATAATTAAAATTTGAGTTGGCTGATTTGGCTGAAATTTGATACATTCTCCCGCCGCACGTATTCCCAAAGCGAAAGGTATGGGATTAAATTTAACAGGATTTTGAAAGAAGATGCAGTAATTGGGAGTAATGACAAAATCGTGAATGAAACAGAAACCTGGAACCTTATGAGCGTGCTGTCTGACAATTTCACCCGCTGGGTTTAGCTCAAAAATAGTAATTGTGGTAGATAATCCCGGCTTAATCGAGAAGTTGACTAGGCAAGGTGCGCCTCCATCTTGCTCACAATTATTTTCCAAGCGGGGATGTGCAGCGAAAGCTTCACCTGCTGACAAAGCACCATTAAAATATTCATTTCCTAGCGTTTCAAGAGTATAAGGATCGAGACGATATGCTTCAGCCGCTTCCCACATTGCTAGCAGTTTACCGCCCCAATAGATAACATTTGTATTGGCGATATTTTTGAGTTTAAAGTTAAAAATATTAGCTAACCAACCGCCGGGTTTTTGAGTACCAAAAGTACCGCGATAGAGAATTTTTCCCGCCTTTTGCTCTGCCAAATAGCCAGTTGTGCGGACAAAGCGATTGCGAAAATGAGCGCGATCGTTTGTAAAGGTAATTTTGCTAATCATTCCATCCCCATCAAAGGGGTGATGAAGAGGTTGCCCATTCACATCTAGCAAACCGGGGCCATTTCTAAACAGCGTACCTTGTAATTGTTTGGGAATTTGCCCTTCTATATCATCAATCCAATAATCAAACTCTTCGGTGAGAGATTGATATCCTCCTTGCCAGTCTGCACGGGTGTAGGATTTTTCTGTAACTGAGGTTTCTTGACTTTTCAAACGCATATACTTGGTTTTTTCTGGTTATTTTGGACGAAAATATGTAGCCGCTAATAGTTTTTTTGCGGCTTCACTATGCCAGTTGCTAACACGGCAAGGCAGCGCAATGGCTTGAATTGGCGTGAGATTTATTACACTATTCGACTATTTCTGACTTTGGTTCTCTCAGTACCAACTCAGACATCAAATCTGGCAAAAACGCTTGTTCCTTATCTTTGAGTGTCTCAGTTTGCTCTTCAGCAGCAGGTAGCCATTTGATAAATGGTAAGGGTAACAGCGTGCTGAGGTTAGTAATTAACACCAAGAGCCAAAGTGACTCAAAGTTTGTTGCGGTGATCCCCAGCCAATAGGTGATTAATGCTCCGATTGCATGGGAAACCGTTCCGGCTGAATTATAGACTGACATTAACAAGGCAAATAATGTCGCTTCCACACCAGAAGGACAAAGCCTTGCTGCTAGCACCATCACTTGCATAAAGGCAATTTTCCCCATCACAGTCAAAATCAGGCTATCACCCAAACTAAACCAGTGGTCATCTATACCTAATAGCCTGTTTGTGTGAGTTACCAACAACAGCATCGTCATCCCCAAAAGTGACGAAAGCACAGTACTCCAAGCAAAAATCACGCGAAAAGGGATGCTTTTGAGGAAACGTTGAAAAATCCAAACACCTGCCAAAGAAGCGAAACTTCCCACCAAGTTTACTCGCCCCAAAAATTCTGGTTCAAAGTGGAGTTCGTTGGTAGCGAAGTAGAAAAAGGCTGAGTCAGCATTTGGGGTAGCTTGCCAAATGAAGATAAACGCCGTTGGTAGCCAAATTGTTTTTTGGCTAATGGCTTGGCGTAGCTGTTCCAGTTGATGTTTGATTGGTACAGAGTTAGTCTGATTACTATCTTCAGGATCTTTGCTAACGGGGGACTCAGCAATTAACCAAGCCACCCCTGAAACGATCAGCGGAAATAAAGCGGTAATCCCAAAGACGGTACGGGTAGTAAAGTATTGAAGTAGTAGACCGCTACAGTAGGCTGTTATTAAACCTCCGATCGCAGAAGCACCCCAACAGAGAGATTGTAATGAACCGGCTTTTGCTTGCGATTCGCCTCTGGCTCGTTCCACAACCAACGAGTCAACGATGACATCACTCATGGCGACACTAAGAGAACCAAGAGCGATCGCTAAGGTAGCTGCCCAGCTAGTATGAACTATTGTGGCCAGACTCATCCAAGAAGCAGTTCCCAATATCCCGGATAAAATCAAGTAAGGACGGCGACGATAGCCAAATATAGGCAAGCCATCAGAGATGAAACCAAACACCGGCTTGATCATCCAAGGTAGGAAGACAATTCCCAATAGCGCCGATACCTGGACTGGACTCAGGAGTAGTTCATCTTTGAGAAAAAAGCTAACGGCTAGACGCGATAGCCCTAAAATTCCTTGGACAAAGTAAACGGTGAGAATTGCAATTAACTCCGCATTAGGTTCATTACCCAAGAAGAGTTTTTGTGTTATTGAGTCTTTGACCTTGGACAAGCCAGATGATTGATCTACCATTCGATAAATATTTTTTAAATTTTGTTTACTTGTCTATCATATCGATTCTTAAGAGGTGGGTTTTTTCTCACCTTTTCCTTTGGTTTCTTCTTTGAGTATTATTTAACGTGAGTTCGATGAACCTCTCCCTCCCAACCTCCCTCTCCCACGGGGAAAGGGAGGAGCAACGAGAAATTAGGGTTTTGGCTCCCCTCTCCGACACGGAGAGGGGTTGGGGGAGAGGTCAAAAAAGGGCTTGTCGAACTCACGTTATTTAAGGCTTTACTAACAACTTTTCTTTCTTATAGCAAGATGTTCTCGTTTCTGAACGGCTATTCGCCTTTGAATTTGGGACATCAAATACAGTTCTATCTACTGCGATAATTTGCTCTAGTTGCTTGTATGAAAACACACATACAAACTGATGTTACTGGTTTGAGAACAATAAATTTAGAAATCACCAGGGTTTAGCAGTATGGTCAGTATTCCTGGATACGACATAAGTAAAGAAATCTACAATGGTTCCAGAACTCTAGTTTCTTGGGGGTACTGAGAAACTGACTCATTACCTGTAGTAATATAAACTGCTCAAAAATTCATATCCCAGTTTCAGCGAGCTGTTGCAGTTTTGCAATCAGTACACAATTGCCAAAAATCTTAACTCATCTGCGATCGTCCAAATCTACAGTCTGGAAGCGTATCAAAATAGTTATGCGTTACAAGGGTTTTTAACCCTCTGCGAAAGTAGGTTTTGATTGCGTAGGCGTGATTTCCAATCACTTAGGCAAGTAATAAATGAGACTTTTCAAACAACCTCTAATAGCAAGAATTGGTTGAAACGGACTAATAAAGTATTTTAGTCCGTTTCAACCAACTTGAGCTAATAGCCTGAAAATAAATTTTCTGGCGTTTTTTATGCTTTTGTAACAGCTTTTAAGATGGTGGTTCTACACATATTCATGTCGGGAATTAGGAATACTTAACATCTAGAAAAGGCAGTTGCTTGGAACCATTAGCACCAATAACTTCAATACCTTGTTTGCCACGAATGCCGTCTACTGGCAGAGAAACTATATAAGGTGCGATCGCTGGTAGTCCAATTCCAGGCAAAGTACCAACGACCTCCACTCCCCAATATTCAGGTTGCTGGACGTATACAAGTGGCACAAGATTCACTTCCAAATTCAAGTATGGTTTCGTTCCTCTGACAATTAAAATATAAGTGTCATTTACTATACCAGGACGAATTTCTGCTTCTTCAAAGTCAATTAATCGAGATGACTCTGGTTTTGGTAAAGCTCGGAATTGACTAAGACTTTGCTCTAATGTACTCATTTTTTCTCCTTTAGAAGAACTATGTTGTTGAAGCAACTAATTTAGGAGATAACAAGATATTTTCAATCTTGTACCTTCAACTTTTTAGTTTCTTAGTTAATTCATCAAGCTAGAAAGCAAAGTTTATGCAATGCCAACTTATTCTTTACATTTATTTATCAAGCTCAGAAATTACCATACAAGGTGGTTAATCTAAAAAAATCCTTGCATTGACAGTGATGTACCATCGATCTCTTCGTTTGCGATCGCACGATCCTTGAAATCATCAGAGTTCCTGCATTACCCGAATAACGATCTCGAACAGTTCGCGTGCAGAGATACCATCGGAGGTGAATTATATGCAGCTTCACAAATAAACGGTATTACAGCAGTTTTTATGTATTTGAATCACATCTGTCGTAGGGATGCAAGTCCTTGTACCCCTACCGCGTGGTCTATTTACCTGAAAATAGCTGTAAACAAAAAGCACATACTACGTTAAATCGATACACAAACAATTGTAAACGCATACAATACTGATTGTATGAAGAATTAATGAAGTGAAGAGGAATAAATTTATATATCTATAAGTACTATAAAACTCATATTTGATTTTTGAAAAAAACTCAGTACAACTTTATTCCTTCTTCCCAGTCCCCAGTCCCCAGTCCCTAGTCCCTACGATTAACTCAGAAATCAAATCAGATTGCTATAGTTGACCTTCACTGTCATCTATATGAATACTATACTGATGCCAATTTAAAAAATTTTTGCTAATCAGAACGCACACTCGCACACTCTCTTATATCTATATATTGATATTGCATTCTTTTTTCAAATTGGCATGGTTCAAGAAATCCACTATATTAATACGCCTTCATTTCCTGACTACTGTTTTTTTGAATAAAAATCTATTTTTGTCCAAAACTTCCTAATATAATCGAGTTTCAGATTCACCGTCCTCAGTAATTTCTTGGCTATGGTTAGGACGGGCTACGCCTACGCTACGAGATTATGTTTGGTGGAGGTTATTCTTAAGTAACTCTTGATAATATGGCAATCCTTTGGAGCGATCGCTTTCAACTTCTGTAACTTATCGTCATAGACTCACAGTATAACCCCAGATTTCAAAAACTCTTACAGCTTGCTTGTTTACTAAGGGCAACGACACGCTACACGAGCAAATAAAACAACTGTTTAGCTGCTGTTTAGCTGCTGTATTCTGGATTATTAGTGGTTTTCAGACATGAAGAATATATAAAGATAAGTACTGAGATTATACCGATCGGCAAATAATGTAAAGAGTATGCAAAGATATGTCTATAAGTGTGGACATCTCAGTAAATCTTCAGATATGGTTATCAAAGTGTTATTTAGATGTTCCCTATTTTTAAGCTACACACTTACGGGCAATAGCCCACAACAACTGCATAAAAATTATTTCCCTATCGAAAGTGAATTATTCTCTATATTTACCACAGTAGGGCTACGCTTTGAGAAGAAATATGAAGTGTGGGTTTTAGGCATTCAAGCTTGATTTTTCGACACTTTGTCAGTGATGGCTAGGTTGATCTGCGGATCGAGAATGATAAAAAAGTGTGAAACCATCTGTTTTCCTAAATACACGCTCATAAATATGTACAATGCTAAGACTTAGATAGTCTTAACTAGCATTATTAACGGGTACACAAATAACGAATGAAAAAGGAAATAGGGAATAGGCAAAGAATTTAACTTTGAATCTCCTGCCCCCTAACTTTTTCAAGTCAGTTAGATAAGTCCTACTTACAAGCTCATCAATAGGGTAAATCTTCGAGAAAATGCTAACCCTCAAGGGTGACATAACAGTATGTCGAAAGCGTCAACTCTCGGCGATTTCCGTGTGTCCTCAAACAACATTAACAACAAGTTAATAGCTGAAGTTACTCAAAATATCGATTCAGGAAGGTAAGAGTTATGGTGAATATCATTGGAACCAACGGTAAAGATACTCTATTGGGTACTCAGGACGCAGATACAATTAACGCTAAAGTGGGTGATGATATCATCGATGGCAAAAATGGCAACGACCTTTTAAGCGGTGATGCCGGAAATGATACCCTCATTGGTGGTTCAGGCAATGATACTCTCCTTGGTGGTACGGATAACGACTCCCTCCGTGGTGGTACAGGTAACGACTCTCTCCGTGGTGGTACTGGTAATAATCTGGTGCGGGGTGATGAGGGAAATGATACCCTTGATGCTTCCTATTCTTCTGGAAATAACATCCTCAGTGGAGATGCAGGGGATGACTACCTTGATATTAGCTATTCTGCTGGCAACAATACGGTTTCAGGCAAAGACGGCGATGATTCCTTTTACGCCGATGAAGTCCGGGGTAGAAACACTCTAAATGGAGGCGCTGGTAATGATGACTTCCATTTGTCCGCCTCAAAAACTGCCCCCTCTTCCTTAACGACTCAAAGTGTAAATGGAGAAACAGGTCAGGATTCTTTGTCTGTATATTACACCCGTGCTACTAAAGGAATCACTTCGAGTTTCGATGCTGCTACTAACACTGGCTCAATTCAGGCTGGCACAAATCGGATTAACTACACCAATATCGAACAATTAGAAATTAGAGGTACAACCTACGCTGATTTTATTGTCGGAAGCAATGGCAACGATTTACTCTTCGGAGGCAGTAGTGGCAACGATTCAAATTATGGCAATGATACAATTTTTGGCGGTGAAGGTAACGATTACTTGAATGTTGATTATTCAACAAGCGATAACATCCTTAACGGTGGTGTTGGTAACGATCAATTCAGTGCTACCTCTTCAACAGGCGATAACATCCTCAATGGAGAAGATGGCAGTGATAATCTCTCTGCGTCTAAGACAGATGGCAATAACACCCTCAACGGTGGTGCTGGTGACGATCAATTAGATGCTAACTTTTCAACAGGCGATAACATCCTCAATGGAGGAGATGGCAATGATTCTCTTAGTGCCTCTCGCGAATACGACTATTCCGCCTCTTTTACCTCTGGTGATAACACACTCAATGGTGGTGCTGGTGACGATCAATTGAGTGTTAACTATTCAACGGGCGATAACATCCTCAATGGCGGGGATGGCAATGATTCTTTCTTTGCCTCTGGCTACTACGACGACAAAAAAGCCGAGGGTAGGTTTGGTAATAACATTTTCAATGGAGAGAATGGTAATGATTCCTTCTCTTTCGTCCTATATACTTCTCCACTTTCCTTAGCGACTCAAACAGTAGATGGGGGAACAGGTAACGATTTGTTGAGTGTTTCGTATATCTATCCTAGTGGGGGAATTACAACAACATTCAATGCTGCTACTAACACTGGCTCGATTAAGGCGGGCACGGATCTGATTAACTACAAGAATATCGAAGGATTACATATCTCAGGTACAGCCTACAATGACTTGATTGTGGGGAGTAATGGCAACGATACTATCTCGCTCTACGGGAGTAGTAGTGGCAATGATACTATCGATGGCGGAAAAGGTGATGATTTATTAGAAGGCTATTATTACAGTAATTCTAGCGGGGGTGAGGGAATCACTTCGACATTCAATGCTGTTACTAACACTGGCTCCATTACATCAGGCACGAATCAGGTTAGTTACAAGAATATCGAACGATTAAATATCTCAGGTACAGCCTACGATGATTTGATTGTCGGGGGCAATGGCAACGATACACTCACCGGAGGCGATCGCGGCAAAGATACTATAGATGGAGGGAAGGGTGATGATTTGTTGTCTTTCTATAACTATTCCATCGGCCAGGGAATCACTTCAACATTCAATGCTGCTACTAATGCTGGTTCGATTACAGCAGGCCCGAATCAGGTGAGCTACAAGAATATCGAACAATTAAATATCTCAGGTACGAACTACGATGATCTGATTGTGGGAAGCAATGGCAACGATACCCTGGCTGGGGGACGCGGAAATAACACGATTCTCGGCGGTACAGGTAAGGATTACTTGAGTGCTGACTATTCAAATGGGAATAATTCGCTCTCTGGTGGTGATGATAATGATTCTCTGAACGTCTCTGGCTCCTATGACGACTACCGAGGCGATTTTGATCTCGATGCAATCTCTGGTAAGAACACCCTCAATGGTGGCGCTGGTGACGATAACTTAGTTACTGACTATTCATCAGGCAATAACCTACTGAATGGGGGCGATGGCAATGATACTCTCACAGCCGCTGGTTCAGCCTCCTTATATTCCTCATACGGAGCTTATACTGTCTCTGGCAATAACACCCTCAATGGTGGTGCTGGTGACGATCGCTTGATTGTTGACTATTCATCAGGCAATAATCTACTGGATGGAGGCGATGGTAATGATACTCTCACAGCCTCTGGCGCTTCTGGCAAGAACACCTTCAAAGGTGGCAAAGGTAATGACAACCTTTATGGAGGAGCTGGTACTGATACCTTTGTTTTCAATAGTTTCAATGAAGGCATTGATAATATTTATAATTTCAACGCGACTAATGAACTGATTCAGGTATCAACTGCTGGTTTTGGTGGCGGGTTATCATCAGGTTTACTCTCAGCTAGCTCTTTTACCCTTGGAACATCTGCAACAACCAGCAATCAGCGAGTTATCTATAACAATACTACAGGCGCACTATATTTTGACCAAGATGGTAGTGCGGGTGGATTTGCTCAGGTACAATTTGCACAACTATCTGGTGGAGTGTCACTAAGTCAAAATAACTTGGTAGTTGTTTAATCCTCAACCCCACAGTCAAATAGAAATCTTCAGAATGCGAGGTACTTAATATAACGCCTTGCATTCGATTCATCAATGGAATTATTAAACCACGCGGCAGAATAATTATTCTAATCGGTGCAAATAGGGAGGCGAGGTGCTAGCGCCCCGCTTTGCTAAGGCGCTTCCTTCCGTGCAAAGAGCAAGCAATTGCCCATCTCTTTTAAGAGCGATCGCTTGTAAATTATTGAGAGACCAACAAAAAGCCTTAAATTGAATATACAGTAGATTTCAAGCTGTAAAGTAAACAAGCTAAATCTGTTACT
Source organism: Nostoc sp. DedSLP04 (assembly GCF_034530775.1). NCBI lineage: Bacteria > Bacillati > Cyanobacteriota > Cyanophyceae > Nostocales > Nostocaceae > Nostoc > Nostoc sp. DedSLP04. Next base: position 114,156 of record NZ_JAVRCL010000011.1, read on the forward strand.
CAGATATAAAGCGTGTTTTACTCCTGAATTCTGACTTCTGAATTCTGAATTCTGAATTCTGCTGTATCTATTCAGTTTAAATATAAGCTTTAGAAGTGTGGTGTCCAGAAAAAAAGCCAGTCAGATTACTCAAGTCTTGAAGAGTCAGCAGAAAGCTAAAGAAGCTTTTAGTGTAGTACCAAGACTAACCAACCGTCGCTACGCACTCATCGCATTAATCCTCTGCTTAATAATTGTTGCTTGCACTAACACATATCAATCCTCGCCTTCCCCATTTAATAAGTTATCCAGTGAAAGTACCGATTTAAGGATTTGGTGGGATAAAGGTTTTACTCAGGAAGAGGATGAAGCCCTCAAGCAACTAGTTAGCCAGTGGGAAAAACAAACTGGCAACAAAATCAAGCTTTCTTTATATTCCACAGATGAGCTAACACGGAAGATTCAAAGAGAAATTCAGGCTGGCAACCTACCTGATATTGTTACCAGTTATACTGCCGATCGAGAAATTATTCCCCGTTTAAGTTGGGAAGGCAAACTAGTAGATGTATCAGATGTAATTGAGCCACTTAAAAGTTTTTACCCAGAAAAAATCCTCAAAACTGTTCAGTCTTATAACAATGTTACTCAAAAGCGAAGCTACTATGCTCTGCCAATGAGTCAAGCAACTATTCACATTTTTTATTGGCGAGATTTGCTAAAGCAAATAGGTCGTAAAGAAAGTGATGTACCAAAAGATTGGGATGATTTTTGGGAGCTTTGGAAACAAATACAGGATGACTTGCGGACAAAACAAATACCAGATAAAAAACAGAATATTTATGGGTTAGGATTTACTTTCGGCATTAGTTCTGCTGATACATACTATTTATTTGAGCAGATTTTAGAAGCATACGACGTGCAAATTTTAGATTCTATGGATAAACTCCTCCTTGACGAGCCGAAAGTGCGTCAAGGCATTATTAACAGCTTAAAATGGTACACAAATTTTTATCAGCAAGGCTATGTCCCACCAGATGCTATAAATTGGTTGAATCCAGATAATAATCGTAGCTTACTCAATCAAAGCGTGGTGATGACTCCTAACAACTCGCTTTCAATTCCTGCTGCTGTGCGGCAAAACCCCGATACATATTATCAAAAACTTGGGATCTTAGAGTTTCCAAATAAACCCAATGGCTTGCCAATGCGCTACTTAATTACGGTGAAGGAAGCGTTTTTATTTGCCGATTCTCAGAAACAGAAACTAGCTAAGGAGTTTCTTGCATACTTAATACAACCAGAAGTGATGGGAAATTATCTCAAGGCTTCTGGAGGCCGTCATTTACCAGTTTTAACATCAGCGTGGGAAGATCCTTTTTGGAAAAATTCCAAAGATCCTTATCTCTCGACTGCCATTAATATATTTCTCAACAGAGAAACTCGCTCATTTTATTTTGTCCAAAACCCAGCCTATAGCTTGGTTTTAAAAGATAATGTCTGGGGTAAGGCGCTCAATCGAATTGTTGTAGATAAAATTTCTCCAGAGCAAGCAGCTGATGAAGCGATCGCCCGAATTAAGCAAATTTTTGACCAATGGCACTAAGCTTTTACAAATATGACATTTAAAACAAAAGCTAGTCAAATTGCTAAAGGCTTTCATAATCAGCCGCAATATTACTATTATTGCAGATATGTGTTCATCGTATTGACACTCAGCTTGATAATTATTGCTTGTAGTAACACCTCTCAATTAAAACAATCTTCAGTCACCCATTCCCCTACTGACAACACCGTTTTAAAGATTTGGTGGGATAAAGGTTTTACTGTGGATGAAGATGAAGCAATCAAGCAGTTGGTGAGCAACTGGGAAAAACAAACTGGTAATCAAGTCAAGCTTTCCTTCTATATCGGCGATGAGCTACCGCAGAAGGCACGTAGAGCTATTCACGCAGGTAATCCACCCGATATCATGATGAGTTACGGCGCTGAAAGAGCGTTGAATCCGCATTTGGCTTGGGAAGGGAAACTAGCGGATGTAACGGATGTAATTGAGCCAGTCAAAAATCTTTATCCTGAATATGCCCTGCAAGCTGTTAATTATTATAATAATGCTGCAAAAAAGCGAAGCTACTATGCAGTTCCAATCAATCAGGCAACGGTTCATATTTTTTACTGGCGAGACTTGCTAAAGCAAATAGGTCGCAGTGAAAGCGATATTCCCAAAGATTGGAATGGTTTTTGGGAATTTTGGAAACAAGTGCAGAACAAACTGCGGGCAAAACAGCAAAAACAGCATATTTATGGGTTAGGTTTTCCTTTTTCTACTGGAGCTTCAGATACCTACATATTTTTTGAGCATATTTTAGAAGCATACGATGTGCAAATTCTCGACTCCAACGGTAAACTCCTGATCGACGATCCAAAGGTCAGACAAAAAATTGTCCAGGCATTAGATTGGTATACCAAATTTTACCAACAAGGTTATGTGCCACCAGATGCACTTAATTGGTTAAATCCAGATAATAATCGCAGCTTGCTCAACCGTATGGTGGTGATGACTCCTAACAACACCCTCTCAATTCCTTGCTCTGTGCGCCAAGATCCCGACACCTATCGCAATAAGCTTGGTATTTTAAAATTTCCCAACAAACCCAACGGCAAGCCAATGCGTTATCTACTCACACTTCGGCAAGCAGTTTTGTTCGCCGATTCCCAGCAACAGAAAAAAGCTTTGGATTTTCTTGCATATCTCACCCAATCACAGGTGATAGGTAAGTATCTGAAAGCTGCTGGAGGTTGTAATTTACCTGTCATCAAGACACTTTGGCAAGACCCATTTTGGAAAAACCCAGCTGACCCACACGTTTCAACTGCGGTCAAGACAGTGACGGAAGGTTCAACGCGGTTATTTTATTATGTCCAAAACCCGGCATACAGCGTAGTGTTAGAGGAGAATATCTGGGGAAAAGCTCTGAATCGAATAATTGTAGATAAAATTTCTTCAAAGCAAGCAACTGATGAAGCAATTAAGCGGATAAAACAGATTTTTGCTCAATGGTAATCAATAATTATTTATATTAACTAAAGGAATAATCAATCTACATGAATAATAAAAAAGATAAATATCTTTAGAATAAGAAACAAGTTGTAAATATATGAACTTCTGGAATCAGCACCTAACTATTAAAGTTGCCAGTTCCTTCTTATTCCTATCCTTAGTAACTGTAGGTGTAGTAGGAGGATTTGCTTTTATCAATGCGAGGGAAGCTTTGAAGCAAGCTGCTTTTGAACGGCTCAGTGCTGCTGCCACTCTCAAAGAAGAAGAAATTACCCGTTGGTTTGAAGACCAAGAACGAGACTTTCTCTTAGTAACTCAGTTTCCAGACGTACAAAATAATTTTCAAATCCTTTTAAATTCCAAACCCGCCGACGCAAATTATCGAAAAGCTTACAAAGTTCTCTCAGATTATCTTGCAAATATGGCTACAATCAAGCCAAGTCTGGGAGAAATTTCCATTCTTGACCGGAGCAATCGGATTATTTTATCTACTAATAAACAGCGTGAAGGTCAATATGAAATTTCAGCTAACATCACCTATATTGAACAGATTCAGCCAGGAGACTCTTTTGCCCCCATCTTTTATGCCTCACCGATTACTGGTAAGCCATCAGTTACTTTTGCAACCCCTCTACGTGATGCAGCCAAGGTACGTCAAGGTGTCCTTTTAGCCGATCTAAATTTAGGCAGAATAGATCAAATTGTACGAGAACGTACAGGCTTAGGTAAGAGCGGAGAAACTTATTTAGTTGGTTCTTTAGTAACTAAAAACGCTTTTATTTCTAAAGATAAAAATAAAACACCGGACTTTTCTCAAGGAGTTAGCAGCCAAGGTATTGATGCAGCAATGGGTGGAATTAGCGGTCAAGGACTTTATCCAAACTATGCTGGAGTGTTAGTAATTGGGGTATATCACTGGCTCAATGACCAAGACCTAGCCTTAATGGTGGAGATGAACCAGGAAGAAGCCTTTGCGCCGGCTCAACGATTAGCAGGAACGATGATGCTAGTGGGATTCTTATCAATGGGATTTCTATTGATTGGAGTATCTTGGCTAACGCGACAGTTAAAAACTTCTGGCGAACAGTTAGAGAATTATAGCCATAGATTAGAAGTAAAAGCCAAAGAAGCCGAAACTGCCAACCGTGCCAAAAGCGAATTTCTCGCAAACATGAGTCACGAAGTTCGTACTCCTCTCAACAGCATCCTTGGCTTTACTCAGCTAATGATGCGCGATTCTTCTATCAATGTTTCTCAGTTGGAACATTTAGAAATTATCAGTCGCAGTGGAGAGCATTTGCTTACCTTGATTAATGATGTGTTGTCAATGTCCAAAATTGAGGCGGGTTTAACGACACTGAATAACAATAGCTTTGACTTGTACACTCTACTTGATTCACTTGAAGAGATGTTTCAAATTAAAGCAGAATCCAAAGGTTTACAGTTGATGTTTGAACGTAGACCTGAAGTTCCTAGATATGTGCATACAGATGAAAGTAAATTGCGTCAAATCTTGATTAACCTTCTTGGTAATGCTATCAAATTTACTCAAGAAGGTGGCGTCAGTTTACGAGTGAGAATGAAGGAAGAAAGTAGACTACAGCAACAAGAAGGGACACAAGTAATAAGAAACTCCCATCCTTCATTCTTTTGGCTTCATTTTGAAGTTGAAGATACCGGAACAGGGATTGCACCTGCCGAAATTGAAAAGTTGTTTAAACCCTTTGTTCAAACAGAAGCAGGTCGAAAATCTCAGCAAGGAACAGGTTTGGGTTTAACTATTAGCCAACAATTTGTGCATCTAATGGGGGGAAGTATTACTGTTAGCAGTACTTTGGGACAAGGAACGATTTTTTCTTTCGATCTCCAAATTAGTTTAGCAGAAGTAGCTGAAGCTCCAATTCTACAGCTAAAACGACGAGTAATTGGTTTAGAGCCTAATCAACCAAAATACCGGATTTTAGTAGTTGAAGATAAATGGGAAAATCGCCAACTCCTAGTCAAGATGCTAGTATCGCTTGGCTTCGAGGTACGCCATGCTGAAAATGGTCAAGAAGGGGTGACTCTTTGGGAAACTTGGGAACCACAACTGATTTGGATGGATATGCGGATGCCTGTAATGGATGGGTATGAAGCTACTAAACAAATTAGAGCTACTTTAAAAGGTCAAGCTACTGTCATTATTGCCCTAACTGCTAGTGCTTTTGATGAGGAGCGCTTTGTGGTTTTATCGGCTGGCTGCAACGATTTTGTACGTAAGCCGTTCCGAGAGGAAGTAATCTTGAATATGATGTCTAAATATTTAGGGGTGCGTTATGTATATGCAGATAAACCCCTTCAAAAAGACGAATTTGCTGAAAATTCCGACCTGAAAATTTTATCATTAGAAGAGATGCTGGCTCAGATGCCCACTGAGTGGGTAGCACAGCTCCACCAAGCGGCGCTGTGTACTGATGAAAAGCTGATTTTTAGCTTGCTTGAGCAAATTCCTGAAGAATCTGCTCTTTTGACAAACACTCTGTCTGATTGGGTTAATAACTTTCGCATTGATAAAGTTATTGATTTAACACAACTGTAAGAAATGATTTTTGAATCAGAATTCAAAAGTCAGAACAAGAAAGTGGGGGATTGAGACCTGCCACTAATTAAATATCGCTAAATCTTCGTGTAGTGAATGCACTAGAAGATTTGGTAGGGATCTTATACTAAACTCATTGATTTACCAGTCGGACTCCAATTAAATTCTGAATTCTGATTTCTGACTCCTGAATTATTTTCTAATAAATTATTTCTAATAAATATGGATAACCATCAAGTTCAGCTACCAAAAGCAAATATTCTTGTTGTTGATGATACACCCGATAATCTGCGACTTTTATCCGCTATGCTAACTCAGGTTGGCTATGAAATTCGGAGAGTTATTAACGGACAAACAGCTTTGAAAACAGCACAAGCTGCACCGCCCGATTTAATTTTGCTTGACATCATGATGCCAGAAATGAATGGTTATGAAGTCTGTCAACATTTGAAAGCCTCAGAGAAAACCCGCGACATTCCGGTGATTTTTATTAGCGCCTTGGATGAAGTTTTTGACAAAGTTAAAGCTTTTGCAGTCGGGGGAGTGGATTATATTACCAAACCTTTTAGTGAAGAAGAGGTTTTTGCCCGTGTAGAAAATAACTTGACTATTGGAAGGTTGCAAAAACAACTGACCCAGCAAAATATACTTTTGCAGCAGGAAATTAGCGATCGCCAAAAAGCAGAATCAGCCCTGCGCCTGAGTCAGTTTTATCTAGATAAATTTAAGGATTCTATCTTTTTTGTCAATTCGGATGCCCAGCTTGTTTACGTGAATGAAGCCGCCTGTCGTCATCTTGGCTACTCCCGCGCCCAATTGCTGACTATGACTGTTTACGATATAAATCCAAACTTTTCGACGGTTACTTGGCGATCGCACTGGGAAGAAGTTAGACAAAAAGGCTCTCTCACTTTTGAGTCTAGCCAAAGAACTCAAGATGGTCAGGACATAGCCGTGGAAATAACTGTCAATTATTTGGAGTTAAACGGACAGGAATACCACTGTGCTAGTGTCCGTGATATCGCCTTATACTAACATCATTTCAGCAAGCCGCTAAAGTGTTTTGTATCAAAAATTCTGTAAATGAATATGTAGTCTGAGATTGCTGGAAGATACCTTTAGTCAAGACTTCTAATGCAAAACTGCTAACACAGGTGGGAAAAGAGATTTTTTCTGGCGTTACTGACATTTTTTACATAAATTAATAAAACTTTGACGGCAAAATTCCTGACGAATTATGACTTTTTCATGCTGTCAAAAAGTGAATGATTTACTTAAATTAAAGATATGGTGAAAGTAAACTTCAATCCAGAACCTCAAGAACGTCTAATAAATAGAAGCAGAAGGGAAAAACCCAACAGCAACAGGTTCTTTTGATTTGCGTTTTACATTTAATTATGTCCTCCTACTGAGTTGATTATGTGGATTGAATTGAGTCGGTGAGCAAAAGGGTATTGCCCATTGCAACCATGCTATTGTTACCTCTGATATCTGACAGATAATGACAGCATCAAAAATCAAGCAAAGAGATGCTTGGGTACTGCATCAAACCTACAAAGTATGTCCAATAAAGAAATTTGAGGAAAGAAAATAAGATGCGAAAAAATTGTATAAACCAAGATTTTATCCCGCCTGAAGAAAAAATTCATCGCAGTATTCAGGCATCTGAGCAAAGAAACATGGATAGTATTGCTATTGAAACTGATGAAGTAAGCAAGAATTCTTTGACTGTAGAAGATGTTACTATTGATTTAGATATTCAGAGTCATTCACTACCAGTAGCCCAGAAAGTCAAATATCTGTTGCTTAAAACCTCAGGTAAAGAGGATCTAAATGAACAGCTAACATCCTTAGTTGTCCAAGCTCGTAGACATTCACCTGGAAGCTCTCAACGTCAGAAGTTGCTCACGCAAATTATTCGTTTGACACAAGGTAAACTCTGGAAGGAAAATACTCCCTACTATCAAGACGCACTGCAACAAACTTGGTTGTATTTCTGCCGCAATATTTGTGATGGTCTGACAGGTCAAGCCTATGACTCCACTCAAGGTAGTGTAATTAATTGGTTAGATGCTTACCTAAAACGCAGACTACAAGATTTTTATCTCAACCAAAACCGAGAAAAAGCCACAACAGTCTCCTTTGGGGTTCGTCAGTCTAAGTCGGGTGAAATTGGTGAAACTATTGACCCGATAGATAATATACCAGCTACCCCCCAAGCACCTCCCATTTTGGAAAACCTGGAGATATGGGTGGAGACAGACTCGGATATGGAACTACGTAGTACTCACATTAAAGGGCGTCCAGACGTAAATTGTCAGGTATTAATTCTCAAACGCTTACCCCCAGAAGTTAGCTGGAAAGAATTATCAAAAGACTTTGGGCTGTCAATTGCGACATTAAGCAGTTTCTATCAACGTCAATGTCTACCACGCTTGCGGAAATTTGCTGAGGTAGAGGGTTTATTATAAACTAGGCTTTCACCATAGGAAGGTGGCTCACAAAATTCCAGATACTGGCAGCAAAACAATATTTCAACAGATAACCTAGAGAGGCAGTCTAGGATAAATATCGATTTAGGTTTTACCTATTCACGAAATATAATAATGTCCATGCCAAACCTGATACTTTATTAACCTACAATACTCTGAAATAAAAAACCAATAATTAGACCAACTATTCCAGCAATCAAACCGGCACAAAAGAAGTAGAAAAACAATTCAAAACTTGCTTGAGTATTTTGAGTATATCTGAAATAAAATATTGCCCAAATCGCTCCAAGCGTTCCTAAAATTACTGTTGGAATCGTTACGATTGCTATGACACTTTGAGTTTTCATTGATATATGTATAGTATTACGAACCGTAAAAGTTTCTAGTTAAACACATAACAGAAAAGACCAGAATTCGGCGAAAAATCAAAAAATATGCACGAATAGAGCTAAAAACACGTACTTATCCAGAACTGATTATGAATAAAATTTGATGAAAATCAATCCTGGTAAAACTGCTCCTTCAATAATGCCTATAATCCAGAAAATTGAAATCCAAAGAAGCCAGCTGAAGCCTTCAGAACTAATAAAGAAATCAGCTGAAAATCCTTCAGCTACCCTCGAACCAACTAAATAACCAATAAAACCACCAACTATTCCACCAAGCAATCCTCCCAAAAATGAGTAGAAAAATAACTTGAGAGTTACTTGAATATTTTGGCTATACAGTAGATAAATTATTGCCCAGAGCAATCCTATGATTGCTGAGATTACTACCGATACTAATATAGCAAAGATTATCACTTTCATCGCTTTTTTCGTGGTCTTAGCTATGGGTAAAGATATAAGGTTCAGACTTAATAGTAACATGACAAAAAATATCGCTATAAAACGGGAGCATCCCAATTTTGCAAAAAGAGGGGAAAAACCCAGATTATTCTTTAACTATTATTAGCCAAGAGACTCTCAAAAATAAAATAATTCATTACAGTTTTGTTTGAAATTATTACTATCAATTAAATTTGAGGATGATTTTTAATTATCCTATCAAACTTAACGGGATAATATAGTTAAAACTGACTTGGTTAATAATCAATAGTTATATGTACTAACTAGTGATTTTTAGCAAATTTTTATATATGATTTGTTCAGCAGTTTCACACCGATAACTAGTCTAAACTACAGCACTCATGGGTAATGTAGTAATTGCTTTGAGGTTACTGAACAGTGCTTTTTATACTCGAAAGTCACCATCGCCAATCCTAAAACAACTATTAATGCCCAACCGAACGCGCCTATAAAAAATAATCTTTGAAATCTAGCTGCTTTTTGCTCTTGAACTAGTCTAGCTTTAACTTCTTTAGTTCGTTCTGCTTCTAACCATGTCTCAACTTCTCGCCGATCGCATTCTTGGCTAGCTGCTAAAAACTGATAATCTAAATCGCTCAAACTTTTGCCTTGCGACCAAGCCAGAGCTTCATGTAAAGCTGTCCCGCGTAATAGTCGGGAATTATCACGATGCTCTGAGGCTATCCAAGCGTTGAATGCTTGGGAATATGGCCGTAATTTTGCTAATTGTTTTTCTACCCAAGCTTGGTTAAAAACTTCTTCATAAATCCGGTTCTTTACTATTAATTGCCCTTGGTGCTTGGTTACTAACCCCGATAACAGCAGTTCTATTTGTTCTTCTCCATCATCACTAGCTATCTGAATACCTTGTAAAATTTGCTGGTACAATCCTAGTAAACCTCCAGCACGCTGTTCATTGATCAGCAGGCGATCGCGGATTGTTTTCAAATGCTCTGGATCGTCTTTTGCTTCCCATTTCTCTATAATATGGGTTTGCACTAGTTTTTCTAAAATTAACAAAGGAAATTGATAATAAAAATTTATCAAATGTTGATTAATAATCGGTAAATGATTATCCAATTTATAACGCTCATCAACTTCTATGCTTCTGTGTTCCTGAACATCTTTGCTTCCAGAGTTTCTTTCTTGCACCACTATTTGACAGAGCTTTTGAGTAAGAAAGGGCTGACCATTTGTCCAAGCCAAAATTTCTTTGAGAACTGCCATCGGATTAGCTACTTTACTTTCTAAACCTGCTGCTAATGGCTGAACTTCCGATAAATTAAAGCCGTGCAGTTCAATAGATTTACCGATATTAAATGGCGTACAGTTGCGATCGGCAATCAAATCTGAAGGCGTTGCGACTCCGAATAATGCCCAAGTTAGACGGTTATATTGTAGATTTTCGGCTCGTTGATTGTAGCATGAGCGAATTAAAGTAAAAAAATCTACTACCGGGAAATTCAAGCCTAAAACACTATCAATTTCATCAATAAAAATAAATATTTTTTCAGTTTTTAGTTCAACTAATAAAATGTCTTCAACAAATTGGCTCAATCGCTGTAATGCAGGTAAATCTTCACGCTCCGACCACCAGGCTTTTATATTAACTTTGCTAAAGAGATTAAAGCTCCTTAATAAGTCAACTACTATGCCCTTATACCATTGAGCAGGAGTAATATTGCCGTTGCCGATGCGAGTCATATCGATAGAAGCACAACTGTAGCCTGCTTGTTCTAATTTATGTCTTGTTTGTAACCGCAAACTAGATTTACCCATTTGTCGGGAACTAAAGACATAACAAAATTCACCTTGAATTAAAGCATTATAAAGTTCAAAGTCAGCCTGCCGTTCTACATAGCTAGGAGCATCGACTTTGAGACTACCACCAATTTGATATTCGTACTTATTCATAGCATTTAGGTTAATTGCTCTTGGAAATATAGCTGATACAAATCACAGCTAGGCATTGCCTGATTTCCTTCAAGTTTTACCAGACCCATACTTTCTAATTTATAGGCAGCGATCGCTTCTAGTTGTACACTTGTGGGAGAGGTAACTACCCGTTTGAGTGCGATCGCCAGTTCTGGATGTTCTTGGAGATTGGCTAGATGATGGCGTAAATAGTTGCTATAAATACCGGCAATTGTGGGAGCCTCTTGTAATAGCTGCTCTAGGGTTACTGTTTGATTTCCCAGGTTATAAAGAGCCAGACGAGCTAAATAAGGATGACCGCCAATCATCGCTCGTAGCAAAGCCAGCTTTTCCAATCCTTTCTCACCTTTGGCCCAATCGAGTCCATGACGCACTGCCAAATCCTGCATCTGCTCTAAACTAAATTCTGGTAACTTAATCGGTAATCCCACATTGAAGGGGGATTGATTAATATCTAATGGCATATAAGCTTCAGTGGCATGAACTACTACTAATCGGAGTTTTTGCCAAATTTCTAATTCGGAAGCATCTTCATACCAAGAACGCAGTAGTGGGAGAAAATCCCTAGAGATTTCTGGATACTCGAAAATTTGATTCACTTCATCCAAAGCTAAGACTACCGGAGCGTCGATTTTTTCTAGCACATACTCTTGTAAATACAATGTGCAGCTAACTTTGCTGCCAATATCCTCATCCCAATAATCATCCAGTCTGATCTCTAGGTTCAACTGTCGGCTGATATTCGCACAAAACCAGCGTAAGAATTTGTCTAAGCTAGTGAAAACTTGACTATCTGCTCTTTGTAAACCGATCTGTACGGTGTGTACTCCAGTCTGTTTTGCATGAGTAAGAATTCTGTGCATTAGGGATGTTTTTCCCATTTTGCTGGGAGCTTTGATTCTGATTAGACTTCCAGGTTTGTTGATTTCGGTATATGTGCGTTCTTCAATTGGCGGACGCTCTATGTAAAAAAAGGAATTGAGCGGCACTGAGCCACCAGGATTTTCTAAGAAGTCGGGATTAGGGGCTGGGGTTTTTCTCTCGTCTTGCTTTTCGATCGTTAAAGAAGACCCTGATATTCCATCTTTGGCTCTACTTGTTGGCTGAGACTGTCTCAAGACTGCTGGCACAGGTTGTAGTTTTTCTGACAAAACGCTATTTTGCGTAGGCAAAGCCCGCCCAAGGCTTCGTCGTCTCAATACTGAGCGAAAATTACTTTTTGTCACCTCTTCCCCGAAAGCCTGTGAAAGTAGCTTCCATAACTTGGAACCAACATCTTTTATATAATTGGCATCATAACCACAGCTTTCGGCGATATCTGGATAAGTTTGTCCTTCCCAAGCTTTACGAAATACTATTTCTTGAACATCACTTAAGCCATGCTCAAGGAATGTATCTAAAATTACTAGTGCTTCTTCTATATTCATTTGTAGAAAGAATAAAGTTTGTTTTAAATAAGACTTTAGCGGAATTTTTCAGATTTTTTTCAGTATTTACTTAAATTTAAACAGTTATACCAATTTAATTAATCTTTGCGACAGATGGATTACTTGTAGGGGCATACAGGTAGCTGCGCACCCCTACTCAGGTATCTGTTGTGTTCTTTTCCCAAATTGGTATTAGCTTTATTTACATCTGCCGCTCCAAGATATTAGGGAATGTCACAATCCCCATTACTTAGGCAGACTAATGGGCATGAGAGTTAATTTACAGTAGTTTTCATGTATTTGAACCACACCTGTCGTAGGGGCACAAGGCCTTGCGCCCCGAGCGCGTTGATGCCAATGGCATTAACAAAAGCTGAAATGCCTATTTTAGTAACATTCAGCCCTGATACTTGGTTCAATCTTTAACTTTCATATAAACATAATTTTACGTAAAATTTGTTTTTTTAGAGTTTAATTAGCTCAGTATTAATGCAGCAATTAATAAGAGTATTTTCATCGCACGAAGCTTTAAGCTTAAGACGAATTATGTGAATATTTCTAACTAATTTCTAGCATTTTTAGAATTAATACTACAATTCTTAAGTAAGAGCATTGTTTTGCTAAATGGTCATCTAAAAAGATTGTAGCCATGAAAAATAACCTCTTTGCACTAGCGCTAACCTTATCAGCGCTTCCTATATCTATTTCTACATCAATTAATCCTGCGATCGCAGAGTCAACTCCTGTTGAACCAGCTGTCTCAATACGAGCATTTAATCTTCGTAGCTACTATATTCGTCATCGCAATTTCCTTGGCGAAGTTAGCCCCATTTCAAGTTCTCTAGACAGAGGAGACGCAAGTTTTAGAGTAAGGTCAGGGCTAGCGTCTTCTAACTGTGTTTCATTTGAATCCTCAAATTTGCCAGGATATTACTTAAGACATCAAAATTTTCAAATTAGATTAGATCGCAATGACAATACTGCACAGTTAAAAGCTGATGCAACGTTTTGTATAAAACCAGGTTTAGCAAGTTTAACAAATGTTTCTTTTCAGTCATATAATTTTCCTACTTACTATATACGTCACAGAAACTTCAAGCTATATATTGACCCGTATACCACTGATAGCTTGTTTTTAAACGATGCCACTTTTACACTAGTAGCACCGTTCACTCGTTAGTTAAAGTGGCTTACAAACTTAGTCATTCAATCCCTGATGGCTTGTATAGAGTAAACTGTCTTGGCGCGTTGGTACATTACTAGAGATGACAATATTCTTTTGTGAACCCCTTCATCTGTGGTTTGCCCAAACCGCTCATTTTTTCTAGCAGACTCTGTACAATTTATATATAGCTATCGTTCCGGTGCTTGTTTGTTTTAACCAGCACTTTAAAGGATCGATAGCTTTCTTGTGAATTAGCTCAATTAAAAACTGTCTGGAGTATTGCTCTATTATATTTGCAGTTTATTTCTCGTTCCCAGATTGGAATCTAGGAACACCAGTAACGAGTGTAAGTAGGAGATGATTATGCCGAGATGGAACGCAGAAAAAAAACAAGCGTATCGAACCGAGGTAATTCAACGTATCACCGCAGCAATGCCCTCAGTAATGCAGGAATATGCCTCAATTAATTGGGAAGAGGAACTCAAAAGCTACCATACTGAGCATGAATATTACCCTGATTATATCCACGCTCCCATTCATGGGTCAACAGATTCCTACACTAACCCTCAGTCGTGTTTAGCCTGGGATGCTGCGATGGATGCCATTATTCCCCTCAGCCACAATGTTAGTTGCCAGCAGTTGCGCGAGACAATGGCTGAACTAATTCCTGAAGACGCTCAAATTGAGACGGTGCTAGAGCTTGGTGCAGGTACGGCTGGTGGAGCGCTGGCACTGGCACAGCGGTTTCCACAGGCCACTTTTCGCCTTACTGATGTTTCACCTTATATGCTGGTGATTAGTCAGCACAAATTTAACAAGGCTGGATTGAGTGAGCGGGCATCCTTCGAGCAGGTGGACGCTCGTAACACTGGCTACCCTGACAACTCCTTCGATCTTGTCACATCATCACTACTGTTTCACGAGACACCTAAAGAGTGGACTCCTAAGATTCTGAAGGAGATGTACCGGATTACCAAACCCGGAGGTTGGGTACTATATGCTGACACTTATCGGGGTGAATACGCGCTGAGTGCTTCTTTTCAAGAACCGTGGTTGGATGACTTTATCCATTTCAACTTCGAGTACGAGTTTGCGAAAGCAGGTTTTACAGAACTCAATTACATCCGCTATGCCGTGGGTTTGTGGTATATGGTTGGCCGGAAGCTAGAAATGTGAGGAAAAAACAATGACAACAGAAGTTGGCGTTGTCCCCTAGACAGTCCTAAAGCTCGTGTTCAAAGCAGCTACGTAAACAAAGTTATTTTCAAGATAGTGTCGTTTACTGTACAAGTGCTGCTATAGCATAAGTAAATGCTGCAAATTACTCAAGTTGCATTCAAACGTAGGCTGATCGGTGCGATCGCTCTGCCAATTATCCTGTTATTGTCATTGTCAGGAGTTTCAATCTGGCAAATTAACCGCCTGCTCAAGGCTATGCAATGGGTCGATCACACTAATCAAGTCATTGCCAGAGCAAATGGCTTACAAAAACTGTTACTGGATCTAGAGACAGGAGTACGTGGATACCAGATTACAAGTAAGCCAGAATTTCTTGAACCTTATCAGCAAGCTAACTCTACCATTAATAATACTTTTGATGAGTTGGGTGATTTAGTTTCAGATAATCCCCAACAAAATCAACGCTTAAGGCAAATCAAGGCAGAGGAAACAGGCTGGAAGAACTCTATTTCTCAAGCGATCGCCCGCAAACAAAGAGGTGAAGCTGAACCCCTATCAGCAATTGAGGTTCGCAAACAGCACATGGACGTGATGCGAAATCAAATTACCGATCTTATTGCTACTGAAGAGCAGCTACGGTATCAGCGCAACCAAGCAGTCCAACAGACTACTGAGCGAGTCATTTTTACTAGCATAATCCTGTCACTTGCTGCTGGTGGCATCCTTGCCTTTTTTATTCGGCGGCAAATTTCCCATGTGTCTAATAATTATGAGAATGCTCTCAAAACTGCCCAAGTACAAACTGAAAATGTTCAGCTTTCTGCCCAAAGACTTGCTGCTTTACATAATATTGACCGGGCAATTCTAGCAGCTGAGTCGATCAAATCTCTAATCCGAAGTGCGCTGACACAAATGCGTCAGTTAGTACCCTATGAGCAAGCATTTGTTGCCTTGTTTAATTTTGAGGCAGGTACAGCTGAGATTGTCGCAGGCAGCAGCACTAGAGAATTACAACCGCTTGAAGGCACAAAGATGTCAGTATCAGACTTTGCACCTGAGCAAAGCTTACGGCAAAACCTTAGTTATGTTAGAGACTTGACAAATGTTGAGCTTTACCCACCTGTTTTAGCACGGTTGCATTTGGCAGGAATGCGTTGTTGTCTGCGGATTCCGATGTTAGTTGAAGAAACGCTGCTAGGAGAACTCAACTTAGCGGCGACTCAGACAGCTGTTTTTGATGCTCAAGCACAAGATGTTGTGGTTGAGGTGGCGGCTCAGTTAGCGATCGCTATCCAACAATCTTTGCTACGCCAACAACTTCAAAATTACGCTTTGGAACTAGAACAGCGTGTTGCCGAGCGCACTGCACAGTTGCAAGAAACCAATCAAGAGCTAGAAGCCTTTACTTACACGATATCGCACGATTTACGCGCACCGTTACGTACTATGCAAGGCTTTGCTCAGGCATTGCAAGAAGATTACACAGACAAACTAGACTCGGTTGGGCAAGAATACATTCAATATATTACAGAGGGTGCAGTCCAAATGGACACCCTAATTTCCGATCTGCTGGCATACAGCCGCCTCAGCCGTTCCCAAATTCAAATACAAAAAGTTGATTTAACTAATGTTGTCGAAGAAGCTTTAAAACAACTCAGCAAACAACTTCAAGAACAGCTTGCACAAGTTACGGTGGCAAAACCTTTGCCGCTAGTGATGGCTCATCGCTTTACGCTTGTTCAGGTAGTAACCAATTTACTCAGCAATGCGATGAAATTTGTGCAGCCTGGAATACACCCAAAAGTACATATCTATGCACAGGAACAGCAAAATTCGATAAAATTATCGATTGTGGACAACGGTATTGGCATTGCGCCAGAACATCAAGAGCGCATTTTTCGGGTGTTTGAACGACTGCATGGCGTTGAAATCTATCCAGGTACTGGTATTGGTTTAGCGATCGTCCGCAAAGGATTAGAGCGAATGAACGGTCGAGCCGGAGTAGAATCGCAATTAGGTACTGGTAGTCGCTTTTGGATTGCCCTGCCAAAAGCCCTTCCTCACAGCAATGATACGAATGACGCAAGTACTTCGCATTCTGATAATTGATGATAATCCAGGCGATCGCGCCTTAACGATCCGAGAACTGAGGCGAGAATTTCCGCAATTTCAACCTCAAGAAATTCGTGAAGCCTCTAGCTTTGCTAGTGCATTAGCAGCAGGCGAATTCGATTTGGTTATTACCGACTATCAACTGGGCTGGAGTACTGGACTAGAAGTTTTATATACAATTAAGCAACAGTATCCAAACTGTCCAGTGATTATGTTTACTAATACAGGTAGTGAAGAAATTGCGGTAGAGGCAATGAAGTCTGGGCTAGATGATTATGTCCTCAAGTTACCCAATCGCTACATTCGGATACCAGCTGCTGTGCGACTTGCATTAGAACGAACAGAAATCAAACGACGAGCTACCTTACTTGAAATCCGTCTTCAAGGTTTGCTTAACCAATTAAAACTAGGTATATTTCGTATTTATCCAGATGGAAATTTTATTGAGTGTAACCCAGCGTTTCTGGAATTGTTAGGGCTGGATTCATTATCACAAGCCTCAGCGATGAATTTATTGAACATCCATGAATACTACTCAATACTACAAAAGCTGCCGCCACCTCAACAGCAAGAGCAAGAGATTCAATTACAACGAGCAGATGGAAGATTTATTTGGGTAGGATTAAGCATAGCTCTAAATACAGTTGAGGGACAACAGGTACTAGATGGCTTAATTGAAGATATTACATCTCGTAAACAAGCTGAAATTGAAATTCAGCAACTCAACCAAACCTTAGAAGAGCGAGTCAGGGAGCGCACTGCTGAATTAGAAGTAGCAAATCGAGATTTAGCGCAGAGAAATCAGGAATTAGCAGTAGCTAATCAAGATTTAGAAGCATTTAGTTATTCAATTTCCCACGATCTGCGAGAACCATTACGTGCTATCCAAGCGTTTGGTTCAATCCTCTTAGAGAACCAGGATAGTGAATCTAACCTAGAAAACCAACAAAACTATTTGCAGCGCATTATTACAAGTACACAGCAAGCAGACAAGCTTGTTCAAGATTTGCTTGAATACAGTCGCCTCAGCCGGACTGAAATGCCATTACAACCTATTAACTTATCTTTATTAATGATACAAATACTGAGACAGCTAGAATTAGAGATAACACAGCGACAGGCGAGAGTGCAGGTTGAAGAGCCTTTAGCTGAAGTTACGGGAAACCCTACTATTTTGATTCAAGTAGTTACCAATTTGCTAACCAATGCGATTAAATTTGTTGCACCGGAAGTTCAACCTCAGTTACGGATATGGACTGAAAAACGTAATCAATTGGTTCGCTTATGGGTACAAGACAATGGCATTGGTATTGAGGAAACACACCATAAACGCATTTTCAATGTTTTTGAGCGCCTACACAGCTATGAAGTTTATCCTGGTAGTGGTATCGGTTTAGCAATTGTCCGCAAAGGAGTCGAACGTATGGGTGGACAAGTTGGTGTAGAATCCCAACCTGGACAAGGAAGCCGATTTTGGATAGATTTACCTATAGTTATAGATGTAAATCCCTAAAATTTTTCAATCCTCTTGATTACGGGCAAACATAAAATTCTTTCTACGGTCTTAAATATTTAGTGCAAAACCCTTGCCCTACGCTCTGGGGCACACTAGTAAGTTTTGAAAAACTGTCTTTCCTCCTGCCCCCTGCCTCACTTCGGCTACGCTCAGTGACCACCTGCCCCCTGCCTTTGCCTTTAATGACAAAAATTTCATGAGTAAAGAGCAAGACACTATTTTACTTGTAGAGGATAATCACAAAGATGTGCTTCTGCTGCAACGCGCGCTCCGCAAGGCTAACATTGTCAATCCAGTTCAAGTTGTAAATGATGGCGATGCAGCAGTGTTATATCTGTCTGGGCAGGAACCTTATGGCGATCGCACTCGTTATCCCTTGCCTGTACTAATCTTGCTCGATCTGAAACTCCCGCGCAGATCCGGGGCTGAGGTTTTGATGTGGTTACGGCAACAACCAGAACTCAAACGCTTACCGGTCGTAGTTCTCACCTCATCGAGGGAGTATGCCGACATCAATCATGTCTATGACATAGGTGTAAATGCTTACATAGTTAAACCAGTTATTTTTAATGAATTAGTAGAAATTGTTATAACCCTCAATCTCCACTGGATTATGTTTAACGAAAGACCGCAATTTTGAACTGTTTGAACATTTTTTGGACTTTCTTCTCACTGCTATCCTTACGTAAATATAATGAAATTAAATGTTACGTATTCTTCTAATTGATGATAATTTGAACGATCGCCTACTGGCGATTCATGTACTAGAGCAAGAGTTTTTTGACCTCCAGTTTCACGAAATTGTTCAAGCAAAAGACTTGGAAGAAGCACTGGAGAAAGGACAGTTTGATTTAGTAATAACGGACTATCAATTACGCTGGAGTGATGGCTTAACCGCGATTCGGGCAATTAAAAACCGTTATCCTGATTGCCCAGTAATAATGTTTACTAGTAGTGGTACTCAGGAAGTTGCCGTTGAGGCGATGAAATCGGGATTGGAAGATTACATCATTAAGTCTCCTAAGCACTATGTTCGATTACCCGCAGCAGTCCGCCGAGCAATAGAGCGGACTGAAGCTCAACGTAAAGCAGTCAGGCTAGAATCACGCTTTCAAACTTTGCTGAATAATTTAAATGTAGGAATTTATCGCTTAACGGCAGATGGTATTTTACTCGAAGGTAATCCGGCATTTCTGCGGCTGTTAGGTTTAAATTCTCTAACTGAAATTCCAGCAAGTCAAACCCTTGAGCCTTATTTCCAACCATTGGACTATGCCCAAGTTCTCAACCAATTAAAGCAAAATAGCGAAATCCGCGATCGCGAAATGCAATTGCGACGAGCGAATGGTAGTTTAATTTGGGTGCGAATTAGTACAACTTTTACCCAAGTAGATGGTACAACCGTTATTGACGGCTTAATAGAGGATATTAGCGAGCGTAAACAAGCACAAAAAGCTCTACACCAGAGTGAGGAACGCGCACAGCTTGCCGTTAACATCAGTCGGCTTGGGACTTGGCATTATGACCCCAGTACGAACCTCGTCGAGTTTGACAAGCGGATGCACGAGATTTGGGGCGAACCGGATGACACCGCGCTTATCCCTTTGCCGATGGTAATAGAGCGCATCCACCCAAACGATCGTGAGCGTGTAGTCAACACCATCAGCAATGCGCTCAACCCGATGTCGTCAGGTACTTATGAAATTGACTATCGGATCGTGTGGAAGGATGGAACTGAGCGGTGGCTATTCGCTAATGGGCAGGTGCAATTAGAGGGAGAGGGAGTGTCCAAGCAAGCCGTTGGGTTCCTCGGAACCGCACTCGACATCACCGAACGCAAACGAGCAGAGGAACGGCTGCATCTGCTGTATGAAACGACCAGCGATTTATTGGCCACAGAACATCCCATGTTGTTGATGAATAACTTATTTAACAAGCTCTCAGCCCAGCTAGAGTTACATTCTTACTACAACTACATGGTCGAGGAAAAAGACAACCGGCTAATGCTGCATCTGAACAACTATGAAGGGATCTCTGAGGCAACAGCTCAATCACTGGAATGGATTGAATTTGGTCAAAATCTTTGCGGACTGGTGGCACAAGAGCGGCAGCAAATTGTCCTCGATCGCTCGCAAATCTCCACCCATCCCAACGCGCAGCTTGTCAACTCAATCGGCATTACGGCTTTTGCTGGACAACCATTGATTGTCCAGGGACGGTTACTGGGGACGCTCTCCTTTGGCAGCCGCACCCGTACCTACTTTACTTCCGAAGAAATCGATCTGCTGCAATCCACTTGCGAGCAGATGGCGATCGCTATTGAGCGGGCAAATCTACTCGCTTCAATCCAGCAACAAGCTCAACAATTGCAACAAGCTAACCGAATTAAAGATGAGTTTCTGGCAGTATTATCCCATGAGTTGCGATCGCCCCTTAATCCAATTCTGGGTTGGTCTAAGTTGCTCCAAACCTGTAAGCTTGACGAAGCCAAGACCGCTCATGCCCTGAGTGCGATCGAACGCAATGCCAAATTACAGTCCGAACTGATTGAAGACTTGCTGGATGTCTCGCGAATTCTGCAAGGCAAACTTAGCCTGAATGTTTGCCCAGTGGATCTAGTATCGATCGTTCAAGCTGCAATGGAAACTGTACAGTTGGCTGCTGAAAGCAAGTCTATTCAAATTCAGGTGAGGCTTGAACCAAATGTAGGGCAAGTTTTGGGCGATCCAAATAGGTTACAGCAAGTGATTTGGAATCTCCTGTCGAACGCGATTAAGTTCACTGATGTCGAGGGACGAGTGGATATCCAACTCAAGCAAGTTAGCTCTTTTGCCGAAGTCACTGTTATCGACACAGGTCAAGGGATTCACCCTGACTTCCTCCCTTATGTGTTTGAATACTTCCGCCAAGCAGATGGTGCTACAACCAGAAAGTTTGGTGGACTGGGATTAGGGTTGGCGATCGTCCGTCACTTAGTCGAATTGCATGGCGGAACTGTTCGGGTAGAAAGTGCAGGTGAAGGTCAGGGGACAACCTTTACTGTGAGACTTCCGCTCATGGCAACTCCATCCCAGAAGAACGCGGACAGTAAACCGTCTGAGCCATCCTTAAATTTGCATGGCATCAAAGTTTTGGTGGTAGATGATAACACAGATACACGGGAGTTTATTGCTTTCATGCTAGAGATGTATGGAGCAAATGTAACAACTGTCACTTCAGCCGTTGAAGCTCTCGCTACTTTAACCAAGTACAGAGCAGACGTGCTACTTAGCGATATTGGGATGCCAGAAATGGATGGCTATATGCTGGTACGCCAGCTGAGAGCCTTGCCGTACCAACAGGGCGGGAAGATTCCAGCGATCGCCTTAACAGCATTTGCTGGAGAAATTAACTATCAAAAGGCTATAGAGGCAGGTTTTCAACGGCATGTTCCGAAGCCTATCGAGCCAGTAAAGCTGGTTGAGACGATTACCGATTTGGTTAAACAGAGCCAGTAAGGGGGGTAGGGGGCAGGGGGAGAAATAAAAGCTTAACCCAAGCGTATTGGATCTACAATAGACCTCTTGTAAAAATGTATTTTTGCAAGACAGGGAAAAGGTTAAAGGTTAAAGGGAAAGGATTTTGAGTTTCTTTACCCTTTTCCCCTTTGCCTTTACCCCGACTTTTGCAAGGACATGGAAAATAGAACTACATCCGTGGGTAGAGAACTTCTAGCCTAGACAATTGTTACAAAAATAGTTTTGTAGGTATGAAAATTGATTTTGGTGCAACTGCTACTGATTATGCAAAACACCGCGCTGGGTTTCCTAGTTCATTATTCAACAAATTGTCTGAATATGGTATAGGTTTACCAGGGCAGAATATTGTTGACCTTGGTACGGGAACAGGGACACTAGCGCGGGGGTTTGCTGATAGAGGTGCTTATGTAATTGGCCTAGATCCATCAGCCTCACTTTTAGAACAAGCCAGACTGTTAAGCGAAGCTTTGCAACTTAAAGTAGATTATCGAGTTGCAAGTGCCGAGAATACCGAGTTACCAAACGCCAGTGCAGATGTAGTGACAGCTGGACAGTGTTGGCATTGGTTTGATCGTCCGCGTGCTGTCAAGGAAATTACTCGCATATTGAAAGTAAATGGCTTACTGGCGATCGCACATTTTGATTGGATACCCTTAAAAGGTAATATAGTTCACGCAACGGAACAACTGATCCAGGCTCATAATCCCGCGTGGAATTTGGGCGGCGGTAATGGTTTGTATCCCCTGTGGTTACAGGATATTGGCGAAGGAGGATTCCGAGAAATCCGCACATTTTCTTACGATGTATTTGTATCTTATACACACGAAGCTTGGCGGGGGCGAATTCGTGCTAGTGCTGGCGTGGGAGCCAGCTTAACACCAGAAAAAGTAGAAATATTTGACCAAGAATTGGCGACATTACTCGAAACAAAATATCCGACACCAATTCTTCAAGTTCACCATAGAGTTTGGGCAGCGATCGCCAAATCACCGCTATGAAAAAGTATATATATAGTTATAGATTTATTAGCAATTGCTTCACAATGGCATCTTAAAACCATTCGGTTAGCTTGTTTTTCAAGGGGAGATACCCGCAACCATTGGTGTCAACTTAAGGTGAAACCCTTATAAAGGCTTGGGCTTGATATTAGACTTCTTGCAAAAGTCCCTTACACCCCACCCCCAACCCCTCCCCGCAAGCGGGGAGGGGAGCGTTTGCGTTAGCAAATGCGGGGTGGGGTTCTTCGCGTTTAATAAGCAATCAAGCGGACACGATCTGACTCAGTTTCTTGCAGAAGTCAGTATATAGAGATTGGCAGTAAAAATGGGAACAATATATATTGTAAGGATAAAAACTTTACCAGATAATTTATGCTTTGATTTCTTACTTTATCAAGGTGAAGTTGACTTATATTCTATATCTAACAATAGTTTTATACTCCAAGCAGGAAGAACTATGACACATTTATTTACTCGGAATGACAATAGTAGAAATACTATATTAACCGTATTTTTAACTACAGTATTTTATGGTGGAATCGCGCTTAGTGGGGCGATCGCATATCGGATGATGGGGACGAGTGAAGCAGTTAAACCTCAGCCAGTGGTTGTAACTCCAGTGGTGCAAGCGGTGACGGCTTTGGGGCGTGTGGAACCTGAAGGAGAAGTAATTCAAGTGTTTCCGCCTTCTTCAACGGAATCAGCCCGCATTCAACAGCTACGCGTGCAGCAAGGGGATTGGGTGAAGGCAGGGCAAGTGCTTGCGGTGTTGGATAATTATACTCGTCGTCTGGCAACTGTGAATATGGCGCTAGAAGAGGTGAGAGTAGCCCAAGCGCGATTAATGCAGGTACGATCTGGGGCAAAACAGGGAGATTTACAAGCTCAACAAGCGGCGATCGCTCGTTTGGAAGCGGAATTGAAAAATGCTCAGATGGAGGAGTCACGGTATCGCAGTTTGTACCACGAGGGAGCGGTTTCGGCTTCCCAGTACGATAGCAAACGCTTGGGGATGGAAGCGGCACAACGACAGGTGAATCAAGCCCGTGCTTCTTTGAATAGTTTGGCAGAAGTTCGTCCGGTAGATGTGCAGTTGTCTCAGGCAGAAGTGAAACACGCAAAGGCAAAGGTGATGCAGGCTCAGGCGGAATTAGCCTTGAGTGTGGTGCGATCGCCCCGAACTGGACAAATCATTAAGGTGCAAACTTCTCCCGGTGAAATGGTAGGGACGAAAGGCATCGTGAGTTTAGGTAATACGATGCAAATGGTGGTAGTAGCAGAGGTTTACGAAACAGATATCCCCAAAATACATCTAGGCCAAACAGCAACGATTACCAGTCCCAGCCTCACTAAACCGCTCTTTGGAAAAGTATCTCAAGTGGGTTTAGAAATTGGTAAACGCGATGTTTTAGATACAGATGCCGCAACAGATGTGGATGCTCATGTGGTAGAAGTAAAAATTCTCCTGAATCGGGAAAATAGCCGTGTTGTAGCAGGAATGACAAATCTCAAAGTTGATGTATCAATAGGACTTAAAGAATGATTCGACGTTTTGTAATTGAAATTCAAAAAATTCCCATTGCTTGGTTGCAATTGAGATATCAACGCAATCAAACTATAGCGGGAATTGTAGGAATTTTTTGCATTACATTTCTCATTTTTATGCAGCTTGGGCTGAGAAATGCCTTTTTAGAAGGAGCGTTGCAATTACCTTTGAATTTTAATGCAGATATTGTTTTAGTTAGCTCTCTCTCTTCAACTGTATTGCAACCAGTAACGTTTTCCTCCAGACCTTTATATCAAGCACTAGCGTTAAAGAACGTTGAATCTGTCGCACCACTTTATATTACTTCAACCCAATGGTACGACAGAAATCAATCTCTTTATCGTATTAGAGTGAACGTTATAGGCATTCCTTCTAATATACAAACACTAAATCTTCCCGGACTTAAAGAGAATCTTGAAAAACTAAACAAGCAAAAATTCGCTTTATTTGACCGTAATGCCAGAAATGAATTTAGTCCTATCATTACTGAATTCAACGAAACAGGAAATTCATCGGCAGAAGTTTTAGCAGGAGCTACTGGATCGTTGCGAGAACTTAGAGTTGTTGGACTTTTTGAGTTAGGGGTTAATAATGCTTATGATGCTAGTTTTATTATCAATCCAACAACTTTTAGCCAATTATTTGGGCGGAGCCTGACAAAAATAGATGCTGGCTTAATTAAATTAAAACCAGATGCTAATTCAGATACCAATATAGAGCAAACTGTTGAGCAATTAAGAAAATATCTTCCGGCAAACATTAAAATATTTTCTAAATCAGAATTAATCGCCAGAGAAAAAGTATTTCATGAAAGCAACTCACCGATGGGTTTTATCTTTCGGTTTATTTTGATTATTGCTATCATTATTAGTATTTTTATTTTATACCAAATACTTTATGTAAAGGTTACGCATAATCTTGCCAATTATGCAACGTTAAAGGCTTTGGGTCTGAACCACAATTCTTTAGTTTCTATAGTTTTTCAAGAGGCAATATTTTTGGTTATTGCCGGATATATTCCAGGTGCAATAATATCATGCTTGGCTTATGATTATCTAGTTAAAACTACAAAAATATTTATCCAAATGACTGTAGAATCAGGATTATTTGTTTTAGGATTAGTCTGCATGATTTGCATAATATCAGCAGGACTTTCCTTACTAAAGGTTAAAGATGCAGATCCAGTGGATGTTTTTAAGTAAATTTAATTCCTTAATTTTATAGGTTTATGAATCAGGTTATAGCCATTAAAAGGCTGAATCATTATTACCGGGAAGGCAGAAGTCAAAGACAAATCTTATTTGGAATCGATCTGGATATTTACCCAAAAGAAGTTGTTATTTTAACTGGAGCATCTGGTTCTGGGAAAACAACGCTACTATCTCTAATTGGCTGTATGCGTTCTGTTCAAGAAGGCAGTCTCAAAGTCTTAGATCGTGAATTGAAGGGAGCCAACGAAATCCAGCGAATGCAAATACGGCGAGGAATCGGCTATGTTTTTCAGCATTTTAACTTACTGGATTTTATGACTGTCCAGCAGAATGTGATGGTTTCGCTGGAACTACAGGATGATTTCACGCCTCAAAAAGCAAAAAGCCAAAGTTCGCAAATTCTGAAAGCGGTGGGGCTAGGGCAGCACTTGAATGCTTACCCAAGGGATCTCTCTGGCGGGCAAAAACAACGTGTGGCGATCGCCCGCGCCCTCGTTCACCGTCCTCGATTACTTCTGGCCGACGAGCCTACATCCGCTTTAGATCGGCAAACAGGGCAAGAAGTCACCGAACTAATGACCACACTGGCGAAAGAACAAGGAAGTGCGGTTTTGATTGTTACCCATGACAGTCGGATCTTTGGCGCTAGCGATCGCATTGTGCGTATGGAAGATGGCAAACTGGATGTGGACTATGAGGGTCAGGTATCTGTTACTTTACCAACCTTAACGGATAAGCAATTAATTCAGTTGATTCCCAGGCTAAAAATGTTGACCTTCCAGCCCGGTGAAATTGTTATCCGCCAGGGTGATGTGGCTGATAGATTTTATATCTTGATTGAAGGGGAAATAGAAATCATTCAAGAGTCTTCAGGTTCAGAATCAAAATTATTAAAAACATTGGGGCCTAATAACTCTTTTGGTGAAATAGGATTACTCCAGCGAAGCAAGCGCACAGCAACAGTACGTGCGGCAAATGACGCAGCGATCAAAGTTATTGCCATTGAGCGTTCTGATTTCTTTGAAATGGTTGTCAACTCAAAAATGACTCATGCACTTTTAGACTACCAGGCAATACAATTGCTCCATCAAGATGAGCGACTGAGGCATGATGAATCGAAGCTCTATGTTTCATCCAGAGAAAGCCATGACTAGCAACACATAGACAGTTGCTAGTCATGGCTGATAATACAAAGCTAGTTGCCCTTGATAGGTTTGATTCTGGCGATCGCTAGTAGTAACATTTTTGGCAGCCAAAAAAGATAACAATATATTTGTTTTGCCTGACTATAAAGCGAGAATAACTTTCTTTCACTCAATAAAGTAAATGGCCGAACTGCTCTGAGAATTTCTGCAAATTTATCTTCCGTTGCAGATTCAACTGAACCACTTACAAAATAACCTTGTAAATGTGGAGGTAAGCGCCAGTTAATATTAGGATCTGGCTGATGTATTACAGGCTCAACATTCCCCCGCCATGCAACTCCCATAATTTGCATAGTTTGATACACCATTGTGTTCCATCCTTTTTCTTTTAAGTAGTCCAAACCTTGGCCTACGTCGGGAGAAGCCAAATCATGAAATAAAATTAAAGCATCTGCTTCTGCAAGTTGTTCGCAAATAATTGTATCATTGAGCGGTGCTGGTGCTTCGTGATTACCATCTATAAATATCAATGACCATTTACGTTGAAATTTATTTGCGATATCTTCTACTTTTTGAGGGCTAAATCCTGGTATGAGATTTACAGATTCCTTAACGCCTGCTGATTTTAGTGACTCTGTAACGCTTTCATTAAATAATTGTTCAGATAGCATCGGATCGATTACATCTAACTCTACTCCTCCTAGAGCCAAATGACAAGCTGACCAACCCATCCAGCAACCTATTTCTAAAGCTTTTTTTCCTCGAAATTTTAAGGCTGTATTATATAGAATATGAGCTTCATCTCTGCTTACAAAACCTACCTTTTGCCGTCGCTTATCCACATACCAGTTATGAGTAATATCCCGCCGCAAGTAAAGCCAAAAAGAATCATATTTATTTCCCAAAGTTATATTGGGAAAATATGAATCTGCCTGAATAGTGGAAAATCCTGACGAAACATAATCTCCTTTTGGCAATAAGTTTGCTTTAATCACGCTTACTGTTTTTTCACTCATAAGTTACTCTCTAAGTATTTGAAATTCTAGGTTTTGGGGTGACAATGCAACTTCACCAACTTCTCGAAAAGCGTCATCGTCTCTACAGATGAACTAGTTAATTTTTTTTAAGCATTACGTCTTTTTTTGTAATGCAAAATCATTAATAGCCCAGCAAAATAGTCCAGTATGGGGCTATAGCTCCATTCTGAAAGCGATTTTCCATCTTACCTCTAGGACAATACTTTTGGGTATAAAGTGCTAAAATGCTGACTGTATATACATTTTTGCAGCTTTCGCCCTCTTATTTTCAGGTTTTGTGAGAAATCCGAAAAAGCTGTCTGCACTATTGGCTTAAAAAACAATCGCACAATTTTAGGGAAGATAACCATGATTGAGCTTTATTATTGGACAACCCCAAACGGTCATAAAATCACAATTTTTTTGGAAGAAGTTGGCTTACCTTATACCATAATTCCTGTGAATATTGGGGCTGGAGATCAATTTAAGCCGGAATTTTTAAAGATTTCTCCTAACAATCGGATGCCTGCGATCGTTGACCATGAACCAGCAGATGGAGGTGCGCCAATTTCGGTATTTGAGTCTGGTGCAATCTTGCTATATTTGGCAGAAAAAACCGGGAAATTAATCCCCCAAGATTTACGCGATCGCACTAAAGTTTTAGAATGGTTGTTCTGGCAAATGGCAGGACTGGGGCCAATGGCGGGACAAAATCATCACTTTAGTACTTATGCTCCCGAAAAGATTGAATATGCGATTAACCGCTATGTGAATGAGACGGGACGCTTATATGGAGTGCTGAATAAGCAACTAGCAGATAGAGAATTTGTGGCTGGTGATTATTCTATCGCCGATATTGCTGCCTATCCCTGGATTGTACCCTATGAACGCCAAAGTCAGAATCTAGAAGATTTTCCTCATCTCAAACGGTGGTTTGAGGCAATTAAAGCCCGTCCAGCAACAATTCGCGCCTACGAGAAAGCAGAAGCATTGCAAACTCAGCCGCTCGATCCAGATAAGTCACGAGATTTGTTATTTAACCAGTCGGCAAAGACTATTCAACCTTGAGCCTAATGAAATTGTCTTGTTACTGTGGCGATCGCTAAGTTAGCTCTAAAGGAGCAACTATGAGCAACAATTTCTCACTATCTTCCTTTCCTGAATTAGAAACAGAAAGGCTCCTTCTTCGTGAGACAACGTTGCAGGATGCTGAGGCTATCTTTGCTGTATTCTCCGATCCAGGCGTGACTAAGTTTCACGATCTTGATACCTTCACTTCTATTAAAGAAGCGATCGCTGTTGTTGAACGTAGAGCCAAACGCTTTGAGCGAGGAGATGCAATTCGCTGGGGAATTGCTCGTAAGCAAGACAACGTTTTGATTGGTTCTTGTGGGTTCCAGGTAAACCCACAAGAACACTCAGCCGAAGTCGGTTATGAGCTTGCCAGTACTTTTTGGAGACAAGGCATCATGACTGAGGCGGTGGGTACTATCTTGCAATTTGGGTTTGAGAAAATGGGTTTAGATTTCGTTGTTGCCCAAGTCATGTTAGAAAACATAGCTTCTAAAAAATTGCTAGAAAAGTTAGGTTTTCACAGTCAGGGTGTACTGAAACAGTATGGCTTCTTCAAAGGACAGTTTCACGATCTTGAGCAATTTGTGCTTAAAAATCAAAAACTGAGTGAGTAAGTTTGCAACGGATACAGGCTGATTTTGAGTTTAGTTTCTCAATTCGAGGTTGCTGACTTGCACCTGTAATTTTCCTTCAACTCGAAACGGTGGTTGATGATAGTTGTTAAATTTATATTCCGGTGTCACTTTCCAATCATATCGTTGCAGCAAGCTTGCCAAAAAAATCTTCATTTCCATCTTGGCAAACTCTATTCCAATGCATATATGTTCGCCACCACCAAAACCAATTAAAGCAAAGGAGTCTTTTTTATCTTCTTCGCGAGGAGGGGCAAAGCGTTCTGGATCAAAACTTTCTGGGTTAGTATAAATCTCGCTCATGCGATGCGTTAATCCTTGAGCAACAATCACCACCCAACCGGGAGGAATGCGATAACCTGCGTATTCAATTTCTTTTACAACTCCCCGAAACAGCACTACACCTGCGGGATTGTAAAGTCGTTCTATTTCCTTGAAAAAATAAGTCATTTGATTAAGTTGCTTGAGGTGTCCCAAATTCAAAGGTTCATCTTTGACAACTGTTGTAAGTTCTTGGCGGAGTTTTTCACGCCATTGCGGACGCGTTGCCAATTCAACCATTGCCCACGTTAAGGATGTAGCAGTAGTGAAATGCGCTGCATTTAATAAGTGTATCAATTCGTCTACGATCTGTGACTGGGCTAAAGCATTTCCCTCTTCATCTAATGCTGCCAAAAATAATCCTAATACATCACAAGATTCTTCTAAGTTGCCTTGAAGTTTACGTTCGTTGATAATTTTTTGTAAGAAAGCTTTCAACTGACGACGAGCATTTTGGGAACGACCATATTTTGTGAATGGTATATCTAACCGTAATAGCGCCAATGCTCCCTGCGTCAAAGCGTTATACAACTGTTCGACTTGCTCAACTTCGCTTTGTAGTCGAACACCTAATAATAGCCGAATTCCAATTCGCAATGCTAACTGATTAAATTCATTCTTGATGGAAGTTGGACTGTTTTGCACCCAGTTTTCTAGGCATTTGTTAACTTCAGTTTGCATGATATCAAAATAATTAGCAATGGCTTTACTATGAAACGCTGGAGCCATTAAACGACGAGTCCGGCGATGTTCTTCACCATCCTGAAGCATCATAGGCCGCCCAAAAATATGCTCCATAGCCACTTTCCATCCTAAGTAGGAAGATACATAATCGGCTTTTTCTTGCAAAATTAGTCGATTTGCTTCCACCCCTACCAAAACTGCATATTTCTTTCCTAAAATGCTAGTTTTAAAAACTGGCCCGTAGCGTTCATAGTTCTTCGCCAGTCCCCATCCTTGGGTAGCAAATAATCGGAGAGTTTCACCTAAAATGGGTAGCCCAAAGCTACCGGGCATTTCTTCGGCTGGTTTTAGTTGTGTCATTTTTTGGACTATGGACTTAAAGTGTGATGACAACTATTGAGTCTAGCTTTAATAATATCGTGCTGTCTCACGCAATCTTCCGAAAACTAGCGTTATCTTCCGAAAAATCAGTGTAGCTTCTTAAATGCTTGAGGAGTGATGCCGATATATTTGCGAAAAACCTTGGTGAAATGACTTTGACTTTGAAATCCTACTAGTTGGGAGACTTGTATAACTGATAGTTCTCGTTTTACAAGTAAATATTTTGCTCTTTCAACTCGGCATTGAGTGACATATTGATGGAGTGCTATTCCCATTGATTGCTTAAACAAGCTAGCAAAATAATGCGGACTTATCTGTGCGATCGCAGCAATTTCTGCAAGTGATAAGTTTTGGTCTAAGTTATCGTTAATATAAGCGATCGCTTGTTTTAATTTATGTTTTGGTAATCCACCTGTGTATTCTCGAATGATAAATTTCTGCGTTGAGTAACGTTTCAATAAATGCACTGCCAGTAGATTTGCTGCTGACTCCATATACAGGGAACTATCAAATCCACTAGTTTCTATTTCGTGCTTAAGTGTCAGTCCAATTTGTTGAATCAATGGATCGTGCGTTTGCAGTTGTTGGACAATTTCAACGGTATCAGCATTTACTGATTCGTAGGCAACGCGAGTAATCATCGCTGGTTCAAGGCCAAAGTGAATAAACCCTAATTCCTGTTCAAATTGTACTGCTGGCGAAATTTGATCGGCAGGAAAAATCCCTACATCGGTTGCTGCATAAGATTTACTTTGCCAGTGTCCGTTAATTTTTAATTTTGCCTGAAACTCTCTACTGTAAATGGTAATAATGTGCTGAAAAGGCGATGTCTCAGGAAGTTGATAGTTTGACTGGCGATGATAGGCAAAATAAAAACCATTGCAACCTGTAACTGGGCTGGAAATAATTAAAGGTTTGGGAAGAAATTGTTTTAGTTTGTCTGGTTGGGCAGCATTAATTCTAAAAGGCTGATCTATTTGCATGACGACTCACACGCTTTTTTGTAAATATAAATTAAGAGGTGTTAATTCCCATTTTCTATTTTCCAACTTGTTGTGCTAGAGATGAGGAATCTTAGATGCAAACAGGTAAAATACGGTAAGCCCTCCAAATTACCGTTGATTTATCCAAAACAACGCTCAATTATTGTTACTTGTTTGTATAATTGGAAACTCAAATAACTGCTTATGTCAGAACAATATCGTTTTGAAACCCTGCAAGTTCATGCTGGACAAGAGCCTGCTCCTGGAACTAATGCTCGTGCTGTACCGATTTACCAAACGACTTCCTACGTTTTTGACGACACCGACCACGGAGCGCGGTTATTTGCTCTCCAGGAATTTGGTAACATTTACACCCGCATCATGAACCCGACGACGGATGTATTTGAAAAGCGGATTGCTGCGTTAGAAGGGGGTGTAGCAGCATTAGCAACCGCTAGTGGGCAAGCGGCGCAATTCTTGGCAATCAGTACCATCGCTCAGACTGGGGATAATATTGTTTCCACTAGTTTTCTGTATGGTGGGACATATAACCAGTTTAAAGTTTCACTACCACGGTTAGGTATTAAAGTCAAGTTTGTTGAGGGAGATGACCCAGAAAGTTTTCGTCAGGCGATCGACGATCGCACCAAAGCCTTATACGTTGAAACCATTGGCAATCCTCAATTCAATATTCCCGACTTTGCCGCTTTAGCTCACATTGCCCACGAAAACGGCATTCCTTTAATTGTGGATAATACCTTCGGTGCTGGTGGTTATTTAGCTCGACCAATTGAGCATGGTGCAGACATAGTAGTAGAATCTGCAACTAAATGGATTGGTGGGCATGGTACTTCCATTGGTGGTGTAATTGTCGATTCGGGTAAATTTGATTGGGGTAATGGCAAATTTCCTCTATTTACTGAGCCAGCACCCGGCTATCATGGGCTAAATTTTCAAGAAGTGTTTGGCCCTAGTGGAACATTTGGCAACATTGCCTTTATTATTCGCGCTAGAGTCGAGGGGTTACGAGATTTTGGCCCTTCCTTGAGTCCATTTAACGCCTTTCTGTTACTGCAAGGATTAGAAACTCTCTCTCTACGTGTAGATCGTCATGTAAGCAATGCCCTAGAATTGGCTCGGTGGTTAGAGCAGCAAGAGCAAGTATCTTGGGTTAATTATCCCGGACTTCCCAATCACCCTTATCATGAACGAGCGAAAAAATATCTTCGGCATGGCTTTGGGGGAGTTTTAAACTTTGGCATCAAAGGTGGACTAGAAGCGGGTAAAGCTTTTATTAATCATGTGAAATTAGCGAGTCATTTAGCAAATGTTGGTGATGCGAAAACCCTTGTTATTCATCCCGCTTCTACAACCCATCAACAGCTAAGTAATGACGAACAGCTTTCAGCAGGTGTGACACCCGATTTGGTGCGAGTATCAGTGGGAATTGAACATATCGACGACATTAAAGAAGATTTTGAGCAAGCATTCGGGCAAGTTAGGATTTAGTTTTTAATTGGGCATTGGGCATGGGGCATGGGGCATGGGGCATTGGGCATGGGGCATGGGGCATGGGGAAGAGACAAGGTAGACCAAGCAAGAAGAGGGGGGAGACTTGGGAGAGACTTGTTCTATAATTCCTTTTTGTCCCCCTTGTCCCCCTTGTCCCCCTTGTCCCCCTGCTCCGTTGCCCCTCTGCTTCCCACACTCTAGTTATGATCTACTCAGACTTCATCTCACCGCAAACCCAGTTTTACCAGCTAACAATACCATTTCAATTAGAAGGCGGCGAAACATTAATTGGGGTTCAGGTTGCTTATCGCACCTGGGGACAGTTAAATGCTCAAGGCGATAATGGGGTACTGATTTGTCATGCCTTAACTGGTTCTGCTGATGCTGATGATTGGTGGGAACCTTTATTTGGTTCAGAGAAAGCCTTCAATCCAGAACGCGACTTTATTGTATGCAGCAACATTTTGGGAAGTTGTTACGGCACAACTGGGCCAACTACTGTCAACCCCATAATGGGAAACCCTTATGGCGTATTCTTCCCTAAAATTACAATCCGAGATATGGTTTGCCTGCAAGTTGCGCTATTAGAATACCTGGGTGTTCAATCTCTGCGGTTAGTAATTGGTGGCTCGCTCGGTGGAATGCAAGCACTGGAGTGGGCGTTGTTATATCCAGAAAAGGTGAAAGCGATCGCACCCATTGCTGTTTCTGGCAGACATTCAGCTTGGTGTATTGGATTAAGTGAAGCCCAAAGACAGGCAATTTATGCCGATCCAAACTGGCAAGGAGGGAAGTATACTCTGGATGCGCCGCCAAACCAAGGACTAGCAGTAGCGCGGATGATGGCGATGTTTACTTACCGTTCTTGGGATAGTTTTACAAGCCGCTTTGGACGCGAGTATGATGCATCTGAGCAGTTTACTATAACCAGTTACCTACAGCATCAAGGTCAAAAGCTAACAGAACGATTTGATGCCAACACTTACATCACTCTCACCCATGCAATGGATCGCCATGATATTGCACGCGATCGCACCAGTCCTGATTTGTCAGATTATGAATCTATTCTGCAAAGCATCCAGCAACCAACTTTAGTTGTCGGCATTGATTCTGACATCCTCTATCCTCCAGTCGAACAACAAGAATTGGCAAATTTAATCCCTAATGCTCAACTGGCATGGCTGAATTCAACCCACGGACATGATGCATTTTTAATTGATATGGCTGCATTGAATCAACTGCTGATCTCTTTTCGGCAAAGTTTAGATTTCTCAGCCTCCTAACTCGATAATCTGATTTTGTCGTTTTGTAGGGTGTGTTATCGCGTCAGCGTAACGCACGTTAGAGATTTGAGAGTTAGGAATAATATCATGTCCGCTTGATTACTTATTAAACCCGAAGAACCCCACCCCGCCAAAGCTATGCTTTGTCTCCCCTCCCGAAGAGCGGGGAGGGGTTGGGGGTGGGGTGCAATGACTGTGGGAATCATAACTATTTATCTGGACATGATATAAATTCCACAACGCACCTTATTAAATTAAAGCTTGTGTATATGGAAACAATGTAAAAATTATTTTAATCAGTGCCAGTCAACAGAAGTGGCAAAATGTGCGTATTAAGATTAAAACAATTATCAGTAAGCATCACCCAATCTACAGGTTTTATGGCTCATGAAACAGAGACAAGTAAGCATATACAAATGCACTCAGCGACTTTGGAGTGTTTTGTTAATGTTAGTAATTTGGAATCTACCCCAATACGCTCTAGCAGATGTCAACCCACAGGAGATAAATGCAATTATTCGCACGCGGGATATTGCCCTGCAAGCTCTAAACACTCGCGATTTTTCCAAAATACAGCCTTACTTGCACCCAAACTTCACAATCACAACAGTTGATAATCAGATATTTCATAAAGTTCCTGAGTTTGAAAAGTACTGGAATCAGCAGTTTTCCAGTTCCATTAAAGATATCAAAATGCAACTAAAAGGAGATAGTCTCAGAACATTTCTCACTCCAGAAATCGATGTTGCCTCTGGAGAAGCGATGGCATCTTTCTTTTTCAAAGATGGCAAAGCGGCTGATATGGCCTTGCGATGGACAGCTGTGCTGCAAAAATTCCAAGATAAATGGACGATTCAATCGCTACATTTCTCCTCCAATCTGTTGAATAACCCAGTGTTGAATACTGCTCAACAATTAGGGCGGATTCTAGCAGTTGCAGCAGGAGTGGGCGGTTTCCTTTTGGGAGTGGTGACAATGCTATTATTACGTCGCACGACTAAGCCACGAACCGAAAGGATATAGCAAATAAAGTGGGAAGTATTTATCAGTCCAGTAAAAATATTAGCTTTCATCGCCGTCTCAAAGCAACCCTAGTAGTTTTATTTGTCTGGAGTGGCGTGAGTTTACTGCACTGGCTACCAGAAACACAATGGTTGATGCTGGGATTAACGGCAATCCTGATTGTGCAAACGTTACGGATGCTCTTAGCTAAACCAGTGGTGGCGGTGATGGAGAGTGAAATTTATTTACCGTCAGTCTCGATTTTAGTTCCGGCTAAAAATGAAAGCCCAGTCTTGGCTAATCTAGTTTACAGCTTATGCCAACTGAATTATCCCAGCGATTCCCTAGATATTTGGGTTGTTGATGATGGTAGTACCGACGAAACTCCTCAAGTTTTGAAAGAATTACAAACTCAATTTCCAGCTTTACAAGTTCATCGACGGGAATCAAAAGGTGGTAAATCAGGTGCATTGAATGCAGTGTTTCCCTTTACTCAAGGGGAGATTATCTTAGTCTGTGATGCGGATGCTCAGTTAAGAGCTAATTTTCTCCGGCAAACAGTACCTCTGTTTCATAAGCAAGCGATCGGTGCAGTGCAAGTACGAAAAGCAATTTCTAATGCTAATACCAATTTCTTAACCCATTGCCAGCAGATGGAAATGAACTGTGATAGCTTTCTACAAACCCATCGCATTGCTATTGGTGGAATGTCTGAACTGCGCGGTAATGGGATGTTAATTCGTCGGCAATTATTAGAAAAGTGTCAAGGTTGGAATGAGAACACTGTCACCGATGATTTGGATCTTTGTTTCAAACTCTATTTAACAGGTACGGAAATTGAGTTTGTTACAGTTCCATCAATTCAGGAAGAAGGTGTAACTACTTGGGAAAAACTTTGGAATCAACGCTGTCGTTGGGCTGAAGGTGGCTATCAGCGTTACCTAGATTATTTTCCGCAAATTTTTACTTTAGGTTGGGCAAAAGAAATTGATTTACTATTGTTTTTTATATTGCAATTTCTTCTGCCAATTGGACTAATACCCGACTTACTTTGGACAATTTTTTATAGCCATAATCCAGTTCTGTTTCCCCTCCAGACACTACTTAGCATCATTCTGACAATTGCCTTTATTGCTGGACTTTACCAATTTCAAAATTTACGAGGATGGTCTTTGGTTTGGGCAACAATTCAAGGGTCGTTATACATGGTGCATTGGATTCCTGTGATGATTGTGACCACTTCAAAGATGTGTGTGCAAAAGGAGCGATCGCGCTGGGTAAAAACTGAACATAGGGGAGGAATTAATTGAAGGAAAAATTATTTAGTAAAACAAT
The DNA here is from genome assembly GCF_034530775.1 of Nostoc sp. DedSLP04. Lineage (NCBI taxonomy): Bacteria > Bacillati > Cyanobacteriota > Cyanophyceae > Nostocales > Nostocaceae > Nostoc > Nostoc sp. DedSLP04. The sequence goes on from NZ_JAVRCL010000011.1 coordinate 151,086, forward strand.
GTTGTATCTCTGAATTTTAGTATATTTTCATCAACAATCCTTAAGCGAAACGTATTGGATAATTCGGGTTTAATAAGCAATCAAAATGTTACAGCTTCTAGACATAACCAAGGGTGGTTAATCGTAGAAGCTGTATTGGCGTTTTTTGAAGCTGAAATGAGATATTAGCTAATTTAATCCATCAGATGCTGCTGTACTTTGGCAACTAGTTCATTTGTCCAGTAGTTGGTGAGTTCAGCATTGGCTGCTTCCACCATTACTCTGATCACTGGTTCTGTGCCAGAGGCGCGAACCAAAATTCTGCCGGAATCGCCCATTGCAGCTTCAGCAAGAGCGATCGCTTGTTGCACAGGTTGGCAATCTTGCCATCCCAAACGGCGATCGCGATCGACAACGCGCACGTTCCGCAACAATTGGGGATAGGTTTGGAAGCTTCGATCTACTAATTCGCTCAAGGGAACACCTGCCTCTCTCACCAAAGATGCTATGTGTAATGCGGTTAACAAGCCATCTCCAGTGACGGCATAGTGACGGCAAAGAATATGCCCTGATTGTTCGCCACCTAGCATTCCCCCAGTGCGCTGCATTTCGGCTTGTACGTATTGGTCGCCAACTGCGGTACGAATTAAGTTACCACCAATTTGCTGCCAAGCTTTCTCAAAGCCTAAGTTGGCCATGACTGTAGATACAATCAAGTTGTCTGGCAATTGTTGGTTTTGTTGTAAGTGTCGTCCCCACAGGTAGAGAATGTAATCGCCGTTAACTTGCCTGCCTGTATTGTCTACTGCTAAGACGCGATCGGCATCGCCATCGAAGCCAAAGCCGATATCGGCGTTGTGTTCTTGTACCGTTGCTGCCAAAATGTCCAGGTGCGTGGAACCGCAGTTAACATTAATGCGATCGCCATCTGCTTCGTTATGCAAGCAGATTACCTCCGCTCCCATTTGGGTAAATACTGATGGTGCTAACCCAACTGCGGCTCCCCACGCCAAGTCTAAAACAATCTTCATTCCCTGAAGATTCAAGACACCGTTTAAGGGCTTTTTCAACGCCGAGCTATAATCTTCCACTAACTCGAAACGTGAGTAATGCCGTCCGCAATTAGTGACTCTAGCGATCGGTGATATCTTGCCACGCAGTCCCGCTTCAATTTCTGTCTGCAAGATTTGCGGCAACTTCCCACCATTGGCAGCAAAAACCTTAATTCCATTGTCTTCTGGAGGATTGTGGCTGGCAGAAATCATCACTCCGCCAATGGCATCACTGATACTGGTGAGATAGGCAACGCAAGGAGTGGGACATAATCCCAAATACCAAACCTCTAACCCTGCTGCTGTTAACCCTGCACTCAAAGCCATTGCCAGCATATCGCTGGAGTTTCTAGAGTCCTGTCCGAGAATGACTGGCCCTACTTGAGCAGCATGGTTACGTAAAACAATCCCCGTCCAAAAACCAACTTGCAATGCTAAAGGCGCATTCAGTAATTCTCCGACTCGTCCGCGAATCCCATCTGTGCCAAATAAGGGATTTGCTGGTAATGGGATTAAATTCAGTCCAAAACTGCTCTCAATCCCTTTGCCCAATCCCTCAACTTCAGAAGTAGAACCCCCAGAAATGCCCGATGTCCGAGTTATAGATGAAACCATATTTTTAAACACTCCACACAATCACACTGAAAAATAAATAGCACTTAAGACTTTATTCAGCAATTTTGACATGCTTTTTCTCTTTATAAATTCATTTTAGATCGAGCCATCTTTACGTAATAATACTGAATTTTTCTTTCTAAGATTGTAAATCTTTGATAAAGTCAGTATTGGTTTTTACTTTATTAGTAAAGTCTCCACATCTTAGCTGATTATTCCTTTTATGCCGACAATTTTCGTTTTGATTTTTATCTGTATTAGTTCACACTTGATAATGCTATTACCAAATAAGTATGTAATAAATATTACTTTTGGTAAATCGCAAAATTTTTCATCCAAGCTGAGAATGAAAGCAAGATTCAGCTAATAACAACAAAAAATCAAAATCTAAAATCTAAAATTCTGTTCTCTTAGCCTTATCGCTGTGTAAAAAACTACAAAATCATTGCAGCTTAAAAAATTTTAATATAAATTCTCATCAAATAGTTTTAAGGTAACGTTTTAATGGCCTTTTTAGCCGTTAGTAAATCAAAACTCCGGCAGTAAACTTTTTAAAGTTGAGAAATTTAGCATGAGCAGCAATTTAGCAACCAAATTACGTGTAGGCACTAAGAAAGCCCACACAATGGCAGAAAATGTAGGTTTTGTCAAGTGCTTTTTAAAAGGAGTAGTGGAAAAAAACTCTTACCGGAAACTAGTTGCTAACTTCTACTTCGTCTACTCAGCGATGGAAGAGGAAATAGAAAAGCACCGCCAGCACCCAATAGTTTCTAAAATTAACTTTCCTCAGCTAAACCGCAAGCATAGCTTAGAGCAAGACCTAAGTTATTACTTTGGTGCAAACTGGAGAGAGCAAATCAAACTATCTCCCGCAGGTGAAGCTTATGTACAGCGCATCCGAGAAATATCTGCTACAGAACCGGAATTGTTAATCGCCCATTCATACACTCGTTACATAGGTGACTTATCCGGGGGACAAATTCTCAAAAATATTGCTGTAACAGCGATGAATTTGTCTGATGGACAAGGAACAGCCTTTTATGAGTTTCCAGAAATTCCTGATGAGAAGGCATTCAAAACCAAATATCGGCAAACTTTGGATGAATTACCCCTTGACGAGGCGGCAACCGATCGCATCGTTGATGAAGCTAACGCCGCCTTTGGCACGAACATGAAGCTGTTCCAGGAATTGGAAGGTAATTTGATCAAGTCGATCGGTGTGATGCTGTATAATAGTCTTACACGGCGTCGTACACGTGGTAGTACTGAACTCGTCACAGCTGAGTAATCGTGTTGAGATTGCGGAGTCTGGTGTGTGGAGTCATAAATTCAGATAGGCTGATGAAGGATAATTCATGAACCTATCCCACTAATAAAATCCTTTGAACCCAGATATGGATAGTAGCA
>NZ_JAVRCL010000012.1:0-115763 GCF_034530775.1 Nostoc sp. DedSLP04
TAGTTCTTGATACTCTATTAATTAGTGTACCTCACAAACCTCGAAAGTGCTGTATGTGGGTTTAAGTCCCCCGCTTCTATCAAGCGGCAAGTTTTGCGGTGGGGTTAAAATCCCCATTGCAAAACTTACAGCAGAATTCAGAATTCAGAATTCAGGAGTCAGAAGTAAAACAGGCTTATACTTGGCTTTGAGACGCGAGCTTGTGTACCTCACTAACTTGAAATCTGCTGTAATTACGAATTACGAATTACGAATTATTTAACACTCTCCTATCTCCCTAATCTTCCTTTGACGGATAAATTAAGATTTTATAAGTATCCGGTGTGGGTGCGATCGCAACTTCCACGGCTGCTGATAAATCTTTTAATGGATAGCGATCGCTAATCAATGCTTTTACATCAATTCGTTGATTAAACACAATATCGGCTGATAAATTCTGAAGCCGGTAAGATGAACTGTAACTGCCGATCAAGTCAATTTCCCGACGGTAGAGGATATTTGGGTTAATGGGAATTTCCACTTCATCAGGAAATTCGGCGAAAAACAAGATTTTACCGCCTTTGCGAGTACTATCAAGTGCTTGAAAGAAAGCTTTTTCACTCGGAACCGCCAGCAGTGTAACATCAACGCCTAGTCCACCAGTTAAGGCAGAGATTTTGGCGGGTAAATCGGGATCGCGAGCATCAAAAGCCGCTTCTGCACCGACACTCAAGGCTTTTTCAATTCTAGAGGGTAGTAAATCAGTAGCGATCGCTTTTGCTCCGAAATACTTCACCAACATGATAAACATTAACCCAATTGGCCCAGCACCAGTAACTAATACAGTTTGTCCTGGGGCAATTTGAGCTTTTCTCACTGCCTTCAAACAGCAGTTAGTTGGTTCTACAAAACTCGCTTCTTCAAAACTGATGTTATCCGGGATGGGAATCAACCCACCATTTTCCACAATATGTCCAGGAACCTTGACATAATCGGCAAAACCACCACCACTAGCATTAAAGCCTGCGGTTGTGGAGATGTTCTTGTAAACATCGCACATAGAGAAATTATCATTTAGGCAGTAGGCGCAACGCATACAAGGGATATGGTGCATCACCGCTACCCGTTGTCCAACTTGCCAACCTTTGACATTATTGCCTATTGCTGCGATCGTGCCGGTGGTTTCATGTCCAAAAATGCGCGGCGGTTCATAAAGTGGATAACGAATTTTTTTAATATCTGACTGACACAATCCCACAACCCGCACCTGTACCAGCACTTCATCTGGTTCCACAGTTGGAACTGGGATATCTTCGTAAGACAGTTGATTAACGCCTCTAAATACCTGTGCTTTCACGTTGGTTTTTCCCCGCTCAACCATACTAGATGTAGCATTAGTGGTCAACGTTAAGCTATTTATTATCGGTTAACTTTACTTTGTTGTAACCCCAGTCACTTCGCTTGCTTCCCCATTCGCAGAACGTCCCGTAGAGAGAGGGTACGCTCCAAATTCAAAATTCAATTCTTAGTCTTATGCTTAGATGCAAGTACCTGAACCGATTTCCCATCTTGAAGAGCATCCGTAGGATTAGTAATTAACCTAACATTAGGGCTTAAACCAGAAACAACTTCAACTTCAGTACCATAATCTCTTCCAAGCTCTACTTTCTGGTACTTAACTTTCTTTTCCTTCGTCACAGTGGCTACTTGTATACCATCTGCATTAATCACTAAGGTATTAGCTGGTACTAATAAAGGTGGATTGGCACGTTCAGTCTTAAAAGTGACTTCAGCATACATCCCAGGACGCAAAAGATTCTCTGAATTCTGTACTTCAATTTCAGTTAAAAGAGTATTAGAAGTAGCATCCAAGACATCAGCAGTCCGAATAACTTTACCAGAAAAAGATTTTTTCGGTAACTCACGAACGCGAACAAGCGCATTTTGTCCAGGGTGAATTGATTGCACAAAAGCCTGGGGAACATTAATTCGGATACGTAAATTCTTTGTCTGAGCAATCTTAAATAACCAGGAATTTCCACTATTATTATTGCTACCCGCAGAAATTAAAGCTCCTGAATCTATGTTGCGAGCAGTAATTACACCCGCAAAAGGGGCAACAATTTGTTTGAATGTTTGTAAAGCAGTTATCCGTTGTAAATCTGATTTACTAACACTCCTACTTGCAATAAACGCATTAATGTTAGCTTTCTGGGAATTAATAGCTGCAAGAGCAGTATTTACACTTTCTTGCTCTGAATTAACACGAGCAATTAAAGTATCTACATTAGCTTGACTTGCATTAAAAGCACTTTCACGTTCATCAGCAGCTTGTGTAGTCACGGCTCCTTGCTTTTGAAGTAATTGCCAACGTTGCCAAGTTTGACGTGCTAGCTCTAGGTTAGTACGTGCTTCGGCTAATTCCGCCTGTCTAGCCTTTAAGTTGGCTTTTGTTTGAGAAAGATTACTTTGCTTTTGTGCTAAATCTGCCTGAACTTGAGCGAGATTAGCCTCAGACTTCACCAATTCTGCACGAGCTTGCTGTACATCTTGGTCAGTTTCCGGCGCATCAATTATAGCTAGTAGCTGCCCCTTATTTACGCGCTCGCCAATATCCACTAATTTTTTTTGTAAATAGCCACTGGTACGGGCATAAATCGTGGTTTCTTGGCTGGCTTGAATGCTGCTAGGTAGAACTAATTCGGTGAAATTAGCAGCAACTTTTGGTTTAACTACATTAACCGAAGAAGCTTTTTTTGTTGTAGATTTAGCGAAAGCATTTAATTCTGATTGCTTTTGTAAGCGAGGTATAATACCAAGTGCTAAAAGTCCAGTAACAACAAAAGTAGTCGTAGCAATAATGGTGATAAAATTGAAGCGACTTTTTTTAGTCGTTGCTGCGATATCAGAATTATCAACTTTGGTATTTTCTTGAGTATCCATACTATATAATTCTATTTGATTTGTTGATGAAATTCTTTAAGATCCCCGACTTCTTAAAGAAGTCGGAAATCTAATTATTCCCGAATAATTTACCGATTGGCTACAGTTAATTTGATAGTAGAAGATAATTCTTCCTCTAACTCTAAATTTTGGGGTTGTTTTCTGCGTAAAATACTGTAAATTACAGGTACAAAAATTAAAGTTGCCACTGTTGCTGCTAATAATCCACCAATTACAGCACGTCCTAAAGGAGCATTTTGTTCACCACCTTCTCCTAAACCAAGAGACATTGGCAACATCCCCATAATCATGGCCCCAGCAGTCATTAATACTGGACGCAAACGGGTATAACCAGCAGCTAAAGCCGCAGAAACAGCTTTTTCTCCTATTAGACGTTGCTCATTAGCAAAGGTGACGAGCAAAATACTATTGGCAGTAGCAACTCCAATACTCATAATTGCACCCATCAAAGAAGGTACGCTAAACGTTGTATTCGTCACAAATAGTATCCAAACAATTCCTGCTAAAGCATTTGGCAGTGCCATCATAATAATGAATGGATCAATCCAAGATTGAAAATTGACTACTATTAAGCAATAAACTAATCCAATAGCAAATATCAATCCTACTTCTAATCCGAGAAAAGACGAATTCATCGTTTCTACTTGGCCTTTTACGATAATTGAAGTTCCCCGTGGTAACTTCTGCTGAAATTGTCCAACTATTTTATAAATATCGCTGGCTACACCACCTAAATCACGACCTTGAACATTGGCGTAAATATTAAATACAGGCTGTACGTTGTAATGGTTAACAACAGCAGCAGCTTTCCCACGCTTAACAACAGCAAGATTGCTTAAAAGTTGTGACGAGTTAGAACCGTTAGCTACAGGAGTATTCTGAATTTTTTCTAGCGAGTTAAGTTTGTATTGAGGAACTTGTACTGCTATTAGATAACTGACTCCTTTGATAGGATCAAGCCAAAAATTGGGCGATGTTTGACCACTAGAACTTAATGATGTGAGTAGATTATTGGCAACATCTCGTTGAGTTAAACCGCTACGTTGTGCTTGAGAACGATCTACATTAATACGTAGGTCTGGGGCATCAACGACTTGATGTAAATGAACATCAACTGCTCCCGGAATTTGAGCTATTTGGGTTTTGATTTGTTTGGCAATCTTGTAATTATCCCGACGATTTTTAGCTGGGCCTATGACTTGAATATCAATAGGGGCTGGTAAACCGAAATTGAGAATTTGAGTTACTATATCCGCAGGTTGGAAAAAGAAAGTTAATTCAGGAAATTGGGCGGTTAAGTTTTGGCGTAGTTGTTTAACATATTGCCAAGTAGAATGATGTTTACCTTCTTTAAGACCTACAAGAATTTCTCCATCACCAGGCCCTATGGTTGCTGTGTCGCTAAAAGCCAGGTTGACTCCACCTACAGGTAGACCAATATTGTCAAGAATAATTTCTAATTCTTCCTCAGGAATAATTTGGCGAATCTCATTTTCAACTTGAGTGAAAATCTGTTCTGTCTTTTCAAGTCGTGTTCCCGCAGGAGCGCGGACATGCAACCGAAACTGACCTGCATCTACTTGCGGGAAAAAGTCTTGACCAACAAAAGGTAGTAAAACTAAAGCGCTTACCCAAAAAGCACCAAACATCGCAAAAACTACACCGCGATGATTTAGAGCTTTGGCTAAAGTATTTCGATAGTTTTGGCGAAATTTCTCAAATTGGCGGTTAAACTGCTCATGAATTCGCCAGAAAATATCTTTTTTAGGAATTACATGACCATTACCGTTATTACTTAAATTTTCATGTTCAGTATAAAGATGTAGTTCTTTACCAAGCAGAAACTTTGCCAACATTGGTACTACTGTACGCGACAGTAGATAGGAGGCAAGCATAGCAAAAACAACCGCCATTCCTAAAGGCATAAATAGCGATTGTGCTACTCCTGTTAAAAAGACAATTGGGATAAAAACAATACAGATTGCTAAGGTAGAAACGAAAGCTGGAACAGCTATTTGTTGTGCGCCATCTAAAATAGCTTGTTGCAGAGGTTTTCCTTGTCCTAAATTGCGGTGGATATTTTCAATTTCTACTGTGGCATCATCAACTAAAATCCCAACTGCTAGAGATAGTCCTCCCAAGGTCATAATATTCAGAGTCTGTCCTATCAACTTCAGAGCGATGATAGAACAAAGAATTGATAAAGGGATGGAGATTGCCACAATTAAAGTGCTACGCCAACTGCCTAAGAATAATAAAATCATCGCGGCAGTTAAACAAGCAGCAATCAATCCTTCGGTTAATACTCCGTGGATGGAAGCTTTAACAAATATCGATTGGTCAAATAAGATTTCTAAATCTAATTCTTTAGGTAATGTAGCTTGAATTTTTGGTAGTCTTTCTTTGACTCTAGCTACAACATCTAAAGTTGAAGCACTACCATTTTTGAGAATAGTTAATAAACTAGATCGTCGCCCATCTCGACGAACAATATTGTTCTGCACTGCAAAGCCATCATGGACTTGGGCAACATCACGTATATAAATTACAGTGCCGTTAATTTGTTTAATGGGTAAATTGTTTAACGCGTCTAAGACTTGGGGGCTACTATTGAGTCGAACACTGTACTCGCGATCGCCTAATTTGGCATTTCCCCCAGGTAAGATAAGATTTTGGGCGCTGATTGCGGTTGTGACATCTGTAGCTGAAAGACCTTTGGCAAATAGTGCCTGCGGGTCAATGTCTACCATAATCTGCCGAGGTTTGCCGCCATAAGGTAACGGTACAGACGCGCCTTGAACAGTCGCTAGCTGAGTCCGCAGAAAATTATTGCCATTATCGTAAAGTTCTTGCTCTGATAGGGATGTGCTGCTAACACTTAGCTGAAGAATAGGCACATTAGAAGCATTGTAGCGAATAATTAAAGGAGGTGTAATTCCTGGAGGTAAACCTCGAAGAATTGTTTGAGTGTTAGAAGTAAGTTGAGCTACTGCTGCTTCAATTTTTGCTCCTGGCTGGAAGAAAACTTTAATGACGCTAACACCATTGAGTGATTGTGATTCGATGTGTTCAATATCATTAACAGTGGTTGTAAAAGAGCGTTCGCTCGCTGTCACGATACGCTGTTCCATTTCTTCTGGTGAAACACCACCATAAGACCAAATTACACTGACAACAGGAATATTAATTTCTGGAAAAATGTCCGTTGCCATGCGCGTAATAGTAACTACTCCTAAAACAAAAATAAGTATGGAAGTAATTACAAAGGTGTAGGGGCGACGAAGAGCAAGTTTAACAATCCACATTATTTTTTAGTTTCAAGTCTTCTTTTTTCTTTAGTCTGTCAGTGCGATTTACATTAAAGGAAATTATTATTTAAATTTTAGTTATTCATTGCTAATTGCCAAATGAATACTTGCTGAATGCCTTTATTTGCAATCAGTTAGATTTAAAAGCACTAAAACTTATTAATCCGGTAAGTCGATAGATTTACAGTATTTTATGTAAAATTATCTTTGCATACAGATGTGTAAAATGCAAGACCCTGTAACTTACCAAAACAAATATGTAATATTTCATACGTAATTGCGATAGTACATTTTAAATGTTTGTAGTAAGCACTTTAGTGTTTAGAAAAGTCCTCTTAAACTTGACAAAAGCTGATTTCTAGAGGTGAATTATAAACTCAGCTGATAAAAGTAGAGCCAAGGATCAACCGAAATCAGCTAGATAGCTAACCCTGGTGGAGGACTTGGTCATGGTTCATCAGACATACATAGCTGATGTCTTAGTTGTTGGTGGAGGAACCGGAGGAACTGCGGCTGCTATTCAAGCGGCACGACGGGGAGCCAAAACCATTTTGGTGAGTGAATTTCCTTGGTTGGGAGGAATGCTAACTTCGGCTGGAGTGTCTGCACCCGATGGCAATGAATTAGAAGCCTTTCAAACAGGGTTATGGGGTGCGTTTTTGCAGGAATTGCGACAACGACAGCCTGGAGGATTAGATAACAGTTGGGTAAGCTTTTTCAGTTACGATCCCCGAATTGGAGCAGAGATTTTTGCAGATTGGGTGCAGGAATTGCCCAATTTGCATTGGATTTCTGGACAAGTGCCTTTAGAGGTGTTCCGACAAGGTGATTCTATAATTGGTGTTCGCTTTGCTGATTTTGCTATCACAGCCAAGATTATTCTTGATGGCACAGAATTAGGAGATTTATTAGCTTTAGCTGACATACCTTACCGTTGGGGTTGGGAATTGCAATCAGAGTGGGGAGAACCCAGCGCCCCAGTAACTTTTAACTCTTTAACCCAAAAATATCCTGTGCAAGCGCCCACTTATGTAGTGATTATGCAGGATTTTGGTGAAGCGATTGCACCAGAGATTCCATCTGCGCCTAACTATAATCAATCACAGTTTACAGGTGCTTGGGATGACTATGGAGCAGAGACATTTTTAAATTATGGACGTTTGCCCAGTGGCCTGTTTATGATGAATTGGCCAATCTGTGGCAATGACTACGGCGAAGGGGTAGGACGGTTGATAGAGTCAGATGTATCCAGAGGTGAATTCATCCAAGAATCTCGCTGGCACAGCCAAAATTTTGCTCATTTCATCCAAAAACGGCTTGGTCGTCGCTATGGTTTAGCCGAAAAAGTATTTCCTCACACTTCTACAGCTTTTGCACTGCATCCCTATTACCGGGAAAGCCGCCGCTTGGTAGGGCTAACTACTGTCCGAGAACAGGATATTTTGCCGATCGCAAAAGGTAGAGTTGCATCTATATTTAATGATGCAATCGCAGTTGGTAATTACGCCAATGACCATCATTATCCTGGTGTTCAATTCCCACTGCAACCTAAATCCATCTGCTGGGGAGGGCGTTGGACTGGAACTCCTTTTATAATTCCCTACAGTTGTCTAATTCCAGCCACAACAGATGGTTTCTTGGTGTGTGAAAAGAATATTTCTGTATCCCACATTGCCAATGGCGCTACCAGATTACAACCTGTGGTTATGGGCATTGGTCAAGCAGCAGGGATGGCGGCGGCGATATGTGTTGAATTAAACTGCCAGCCGAGGGATTTACCTATTAGAAAGCTGCAAACGGCTTTATTAGAAGATAATCGCTCAAAAGCGCTAATTATTCCTTTGTTTAATCTTCCCCCCAATCGTTCGGATTGGCGGCACTGGCAACTGTATTACTTAGATAACCCACAAGCCTATCCAGTTAGTGGCGATTGCACTGACTTTGCTTTTGACAAGGCATTAATTCAGGAAAGTAACTGTTTCAAAGGGATTTTTTACCGCTTGGAACAGCAGGAATACAAATTCACTGTCACAGCACCAGCCGCATATCAAGGGCAAAATTGGCAGCTTGTGACTTTGCGATCGCATATTGACGAGCAATTACGCGCTTATCCCCACGAACAATTAGTTACATTGTGGGGTCGTTACAATCGCTCTGGTAATTGGTTATTAGTCGAACATTTAAACGGAGGATAAGAAGAGTTTATTTTCAGTAAAACAGAATACTTTTTGATGAATTGTCCGGATATTAATCAAAAAGCTAAGTATCAGTGAAGTGGAGAGTTCCAAAATAGACATTTGCTATGCGTGCTGCCATTTCACTTTTAGTCTCGAGTCTGGTGTTCGGCCCCTTAGCTTTTAACTGCCAAGCAATGGTCAATCACTTATCAACAGGGCTGCCTTCCACGCCTACTTCGGAACAGTGGCTCTCGGCGGCATCTGAACAAGCTTCAGATGATGCGCCACGTCATCGCGGTAGTGGGCGCAGAGAAGTGACACAAAAAGTCCGAACTATCTATGCTGTGGTTTAACTACTGTAAGGTAATGCCTCTTTTCTCAAAGGAACAGAATTACCAGAAAACAGGATGTTGGGCTAACGTCTTTTACACAGCTTTTCTGGCAAAGATATATACAGTTGACACACGAAAGTCTTCAGCGATCGCTTAGTATTTCAACTGCAAACTTTGTATATATAGTTGGTCTCAATCCTGCCGATCGAAAAGCAAATCAAATTAAGTGCTTGGATCGATAGCATTACCAACTCCTCAAAAGCTCTACAACTGTTGCTCATATTCGATGGAAAGCTTTGCATCTCAATCCTCAACGGCTCTATAAATAGATGTTACTTAGGCTATGAGTTAATCTAAAGCACATCTAATTCAAACATTTTGCTTGTTGAACAAACAGCCTTAGGGCAACTTCACTTTATTTCCCAATAAATTTTCTTCTCATACATCCAGTAGCCGATTATCTACATAAGCAAGTAACCGATCTTTGCTCTGACATCTGTTTAGCGTCTTTTCCCGAAGCATAAAATCCCTTTCGTTTCATCTCTTGCTTATCTAGGTAGGCATTCACACAAGTAGTATAGGTTTATTACGCTTGCTAACAAATTTACTAATGTAAATCTACTTTTGTTCCTTAGTTTGTTCTCTTCGTAGATAGCTCCCGACAAAATAAATGTTAAGAAGGATCTGCCAGATCATCTTAGTCTTTTTAATTATTTTACACCCAAGGCCAGATGCAAAACTTTGCATCTGGTCTTTTTATATGAATTTTCCTTAAAGAAAAGGGAGTGGAGAGTGGGGAGCAGGGGAAAAGTTGCAGTAAGTTTTTCCCCTGTGCCCCTCTGCCCAATGCCTTTTTACACCGTTGTGTTCTTGCGGCTACTTTCTCTTCCCTGGATGCCGTTGAGGAACATTGGCACAAACTTCTCGATGAATGTCTGTGGATCTCGCTGCCAAGCCTTTTGTGCAGCCTGAATCCTAGTAAATTGCAACTCCGGCGCTAGCAAAGTCTGGGGTAAACGTTCCATCAAGTATTGGGGACGTTGCCAAAGCGGCATAGTATTTGCGACTTCCACCAGGTTGGCAACTCCCCGTAGTTCTGCACCCAAGGTGATATCCATTCCTGATTCAAAGGCCGCTTGTTCAATTGCAGTATATTTTCGCTTGGCTTGCTCTACCTTTTGCTGATGTTCTGGACTCTTACGCGCAAGTTCTCCTAGCCAACGATTACCCCAACGGACATGTCCTGCTTCCTCTGGGAGAATTTTTTCAAGAGTTTCCCGAATTTTGATGTTTTCTTCTGTCTGCGGTGCTTGTTTAAGCGCGTGAATGTGAGCAGAGAAATACTCACAACCCCGCTTTTCGGTAATGTTAATTGCGGCCAAGGCAGCAATCATGCCGTCCTCTAGGTTGTGTTTTGGATCGTAGGTGTCTTTGTCGAGCAGCCGATCGAATTCATCAATATAGGAAGTTCCGGGGGGAGTTCCTACATCGCTTCCCAAATCAATCAACAAGTCAGTTAGCCACATGGCATGACGAGCTTCATCTGAGACGTGATGAGACAAATCCCGGATCAGTTCCCGTGGCTGTCCATTCAGTTGTTCAATTACCTCAGTTAGGTCTTTGCAACTGCGTTGTTCGCTGTAACGGTAGCGATTGAGAGTAATTAGATGGATTTCGCGATCGCATACCACCCGTTTTAATATATCTCTGGCACTCAAAACATTCTGAAATTTACGCGGATAGGTAACTGCCATAGTTTATGTAAATTTTTGTAAATCTTTATTCGATCGTAACTTAATTTTTTGCAACTGCTGTATTCGTGTCGCTTCACCGAAAAAAAATCAAAGTTACAAAAATTAATCACTTGAGTTGACCTTAAGTGTAGAAAAAAGTAACGAATAAATGTTCAGCCTTGGGTAAGGTGTGTTTTTTTAGGTTAGACCAATCTGAAGCTAGATGATTTTAGTTATCAAAAGTAGATTGGGAAGATTTTTCCGGCTTTTGGAAACAAATAGTTGATATTGTCAGCAAAGGCAAATATAAACTTTTGCAAAAAGTAGCTTATGTTACAGAATTTTTGTTATATTAGTCTTGTAAGTAAAAAACCAAAAATTATATATTCACAAAATAGAGAGGACTATGGTTATGTCTATCGCAGATAAATCCCGTGCGTTAATGGTGCGCGAACATCAGCAAGTCAAGAATCGCCAACAATCTATGCTGATGCGGGCTGCACAAGAACTTGGTCTTCCTGAAGAAGCATCCCACTACTGGAACCCGATTCAAGGGAAGGTTGATGCTAACACTCGGATGATTTATGGGCCGAGTCATGCTTCCATGAGCTAAGTTTTAAGGTTGATTTTTTGAGTGAATATCTCAACCGACAACTCTAAAAAAAGCCACCCTTTACTCTAGGGTGGCAAAACTTACTTATTACTTTTTAGTTAGATACGACTCTTAATTAAGCATCGTAATAGAGGTAAAACTCGTAAGGATGAGGACGCAGCTGCAACTGTTTGACTTCGTTACCTAGTTTGTAGTCAATCCAATTTTCGATAAAGTCTTCCGTGAAGACGCCTGATTCGGTCAAAAAGGCGTGATCTTTTTCTAGTGCTTGCAGAGCCAACTCTAAAGAACCTGGAGTTGAAGGAACCTTTGCCAGTTCTTCTGGAGAGAGTTCATAGATATTCTTATCTAAGGGTTCACCAGGATGGATTTTGTTCTTGATGCCATCGAGACCAGCACAAAGCATTGCAGCAAATGCCAAATAGGGGTTAGAAGTAGCATCTGGACAACGGAATTCCAAACGTTTGGCTTTGGGGTTAGTACCAGATAAAGGAATACGGATAGAAGCAGAACGGTTCCCTTGGGAGTAAGCCAAGTTCACAGGAGCTTCATAACCAGGTACTAGGCGCTTGTATGAGTTGGTGCTAGGGTTGGTGATTGCCAACAGCGCTGGGGCGTGTTTGAGAAGACCACCAATGTAGTACAACCCCATATCGCTCAAACCAGCATACTTATCACCTGCAAACAGAGGTTGGCCGTCTTTCCAAATGGACTGGTGACAGTGCATTCCCGAACCGTTATCGCCAAAAATTGGTTTTGGCATAAAGGTAACGGTTTTGCCGTATTTCTTGGCAACGTTCTTGATGACATATTTGTAAATCATCAACCAGTCAGCCGCTTCGATCAACTTACCAAAACGGAAACCTAGTTCGCACTGACCACCAGTAGCAACTTCGTGGTGATGCTTTTCAATGGGTACACCTAATTGTGCCATCGTCAACAGCATCTCTGTACGGATATCTTGGAAAGAATCCGTCGGTGAAACTGGGAAGTAACCTTCTTTGAAGCGTGGTTTGTAACCCAAGTTGGGTTTGTTATCTGTACCAGCTTTACCGGAATTCCAAGCACCTTCTTCGGACTCTAAGAAGTAGTAGCCTTCGTTGGCGGTTTGGGCAAATCTAGCACTGTCAAAGATGAAAAACTCAGCTTCAGGGCCAAAAAAGGCTGTGTCACCAAGACCAGTAGAAACTAGGTAATCTACTGCTTTTTGGGCAATAACGCGTGGGCAACGGTTGTACCATTCACCCGTGCGGGGTTCTTTAATACTACAAATTATACTTAGCGTTGGCACTTCCATGAAGGGGTCGATCCAAGCAGTGTTGGGGTCGAGTACCATCGTCATGTCCGATTCGTTGATCGCTTTCCAACCCCGGATGCTGGAACCGTCAAACGGAACGCCATCAGTGAATGCAGTCTCATCGATTTGGTTTTGGTACAGTGTGAGGTGCTGCCAAGTCCCTACTGTATCGATGAATTTGAGATCGATCAGCTGAATTTGTTGGTCTCGGATCAATTCCAAGACTTCTTGTGGTGTTGTCATTGTTACTCCTTCTCTACCAATTTCCTAAAGTAAACCAAAATCTTACATTGCATCCTAACCCTACCGATCTCAATCAGGCCGTGACACACCAGAAATATCTTAAATACTAGACATTAGCTGATTTTGTAGCTTGTGCTACAGATATCTGGATTATCAGGTTATATTAACCTTTCGGCGATCATCTGTACAAAACTGGAAAGTTCATCATATAGGGTCAACTTTGACATAAAATCCTTATGTAGTGGATAGATTGTTTTTGTGCCGAATCTATTTTTAATAGCACAAAAATTTACTGGTGCATAAGTGCAGCCAAATAAATATCAAACCATAAATAGCAATGATTGGGAGAAGAAGGAATGCGCGATGCAGTAACAAGTTTAATTAAGAATTATGACTTAGCTGGTCGTTATTTTGACCGGAATGCGATCGATAGCCTAAAGTCTTACTTTGATAGTGGTACAGCAAGAGTACAAGCGGCGGCGGCAATCAATTCTAATGCGGCTGGACTTGTGAAGCAAGCTGGTTTACAGTTATTTGAAGAACTGCCAGAATTGATTCGCCCTGGTGGAAATGCTTATACAACTCGTCGTTATGCAGCTTGTCTGCGCGATATGGACTACTATCTGCGCTACGCCACTTATGCGCTGGTTGCTGGGAACACCAATGTGTTGGATGAACGAGTGCTGCAAGGGCTGCGGGAAACTTACAATTCTTTAGGAGTACCTATTGGGCCTACAGTTCGCGGTATCCAGATTCTCAAGGAGCTAATTAAGGAGCAAGTAGCAGCAGCAGGTGTGGTTAATAGTGCTTTTGTAGATGAACCATTCGATCACATTACACGTGAGTTGAGCGAGATAGATATTTAGATTTTAGGTGGGCAAGGTGTCTGCCCCGACATAAACTTAAATAGCGATCGCACTTTGGTTTAATGGAGCGATCGCTTTTTTGTGAACTCTAGACGTTGAGAAGGGCTTTATTCAAGATTTTGCCTGCAAAGGGCAAAATCATAACCAGCAATTCCCAAGCGGGTTTACGAAGGTATATTTTCCGAACGCTTTGGTCAGCTAATTCTTAATAGTATAGGAATAAACCTAATTGTCTTTGACGAGCAACTAGAAAGGATTATCAGATGGATAAGCTAGCTCGGTATCGTGAAATTATTCGTCAGTTGATATTTGACTATGCTAGTCACAAGCTTGCTAACGGTCAAATAGACACAGAAGCAGTGATTGACTCGGAGCGAAACCACTACGAAGTGTTACACATTGGCTGGGATGGAGTGCGCCGCGTACATGGTTCGGTGGTACATATAGATATTATTAATGATAAAGTGTGGATTCAATATGATGGTACTTCTCAGCAAGTTGCAGAGGCATTATTAGAAGCGGGTATTTTGCGCGAAGATATTGTCTTGGGTTTCCATCCTGCTGAACTACGGCAATACATCGATTTTGCTGTATCTTAATTATCTGAATATTGTGTATTTGCAAAGAATAATACATTTAAGTAGCGATCGCTCATAGATGAAACGCATTAGCCTATCTTATCTAGACTGGAACCTCTATAAGCCACAATAGAAGTTGCCGATGTTTGAGGCGCTGATGATGGAAGAATTATTAACTCTGAAAGACTTGCTTGTTAAAGGCGATGTTCAAGGAGCATTGATTATAGTTGAAGAATTAGAGGAAATGAGCCGAAATGACATAATCAAAACGATTCGTAGCTATGCAGTGATTTTGCTGTTGCTTCTGATTAAACAACAAGCGGAAAATCGCACGACTCGTTCTTGGGAAGTCTCAATTCGGAATTCAATTCGGGAAATTCAACGAGAAAATAAGCGGCGCAAAGCTGGAGGCTATTATCTTACGCCAGAGGAATTGTTAGAAATCTTAGCAGAAGCCTATTTAAATGCCATCGATCGGGCTTCTCTAGAAGTAGAAGAAGGTCGTTATGAAGCCCAAGAATTAGAAAAGCTGGTTAACCAAGAAGAAATTATCAATCGTGCTTTGGCTTTAATCTTACCAGGAGAGTCTAGTTAATTGGCTAAACAGCGACTCGACACACTATTAGTAGAGCTAAATTTATGTTCTTCTCGCGCCTTAGCACAACGGTTAATTCAGGCGGGGGAAGTTACTGTTAATCAGCAGTTAGTTGATAAACCTGGTACTGAAGTTGATATTTCGGCTCAAATAAATATTAAAAAGCGATCGCCTTTTGTTTCTAGAGGCGGTGAAAAACTCTCCAAAGCTTTATCAGTATTTGCCATTCCCGTAGTAGAGCGCATTTGTTTAGATGGTGGGATTTCTACTGGTGGTTTTACTGATTGTCTCTTGCAAGCTGGAGCAAAACAAGTTTACGGTATTGATGTTGGTTACGGACAAGTTGACTGGCGGTTGCGAAATGATTCGCGGGTGATTTTACGGGAACGCACCAATTTACGGCAACTACGACCAGATGAGTTATATGGCGAAAATGACCCGATTCCTGATTTGGCGGTGGTCGATGTATCGTTTATTTCTTTAACAAAAATTCTGCCTGCTTTGTGGCAACTAACTCAAGCTAACCGAGAAGCTGTATTGTTAGTCAAGCCACAGTTTGAAGTCGGCAGATCCCGTGTGGGTAAAAAAGGTGTTGTGCGCGATCCAAACGACCAAGCTGATGCCATTTTCCAGGTTTTGCAAGCTGCCCACGAATTAGGATGGAAATACAAAGGCTTAACTTGGTCGCCGATCGTTGGCCCTGCTGGGAATATCGAATATCTTTTGTGGTTGGCAATGGAAAGTGAAACACCACCACTTGATTTAGAAGCAATTAAGCGAATAACGCAATCAGCAACAACTGATTTACGCAAGAGTTAAATAAGAATGCAGAATTCAGAAATCAATTAGTCGGGGACTTAAACCCACATGTTCCGCGTTCGACTGAGCGCTCACGCCAAAGTCTGCACTCGAACTCCAATTCATACTGAATTCTGATTCCTGACTCCTGAATTCTTTCTTATTAAAGGTCGTAGATTAGACATTCTACGGAATCTGGATGGCGATCGCAGTAATTTTCCAAAGAGGTTTTCTTGGATTTTGCTTGGTGTTGGTGAGATTTTTCGGCTTGCAATTCTTCCACAATGTCCCAGGCTACAGCACAACCAGCAGAATTACTGCCATCTAGATCGCAAGTTGTTCGGGCTTCATTAATGGCATTAGTAATGGCTTCTTCGAGATTTGCTGCCCCAGCAATTTCAACTTTTAGGGTAGTTGTCATGATACTTTCACCTTATAATTTACAGACAGAGTTATTAGCTGCAAGCTCTTAATGACCTCAATCAGCTCACATTTCTAGTTTAGATAGGCTTCCCACAATAAGTAGTGGTAAACACCGCCATCTTTTTCGCAAAATTGAGTGGGATTACCCTCTTGTCATCTTTAGATTCAAAAAGGTATGGGAATTCTACTAGTTGCGATCGCAAGCAGAGGTGGTCATGTTCTCAATCTTGCATCCCAAATTGAGAATGTCGGTTAATTGTCAGAAGACTTTGATAGAAGTTGATAAACGCTTATAAACGGTAACAAAAAGATAGCAGTTTTTAATTATTCTCAATACTTTATGTTTAACTCTTGTCGCAAACGATACAGAATTGTATTTTGGTCAACTTGAGAGAGAATTTCTTGAATGACGCTGCTAGCGCCTAATTGTCCCCAAGTGCAGCCTTTTTCGAGATAGATTTGGGCAGCTTTGCCAACAGAATATGCGCCATAACCTGCGATACCAGCTTGAGCGATCGCACTGCCAGCAAAAGCAGTAATATTGCTGGGATTGTCACCACTAGTTATTGCGGCAGTACTCTTACCTAAACCCAAAAGAAAACTACTACCTAGTTCTCCAAGTAGCAAACCGCCAGAACTAAATAAAATCGTTTTTAAAATTTTCCCGGCTTCATAGCTAGTCATCGGCAAACCATACAATCTAGCGAGAGCGCGAATTAAAGCTAAATCAGCAACAGTTCCGCCAAGGATATCTAAGAAGGCGATGGGATTGAGCATTACTGCCAAAGCTTTGTATTTGGTAAATTGCCAAATAATTTCTTCGGCTTCCTTTTCGCGTAAATCGATGGTTTTTTGAGTGATCGCGGCTTCTGCATCCCGTGCTTGGATGAGTGCATTTAAAGCCAGAAGCGATCGCCCTTCCCGATTCAGAATATTCAGAATTATCTCTTTGAGTTCGTCTACTTGCGGTGGTGGTGTCTCCCATTCATAAGTGACACGCCCATCAGGCCATTCAACTCGCACTTCTATTGGCGCTGGTTCTGCCGCCACCATGACAATTTCATCAGGTAGTAGAGGTTTTGCTTGAGGATGTCCAGCACCCAGTTGTTGCAAATTTTGGTAAATTGCTCCTTTGTCTGTATCTGGGTAAAGGTCTATTTTGTTAAACACTAAAATCAGGGGTTTTTGCGATCGCCTTAATTGCAGCAGCGCTTGATATTCAGTGCGTGTGATATCACCAGACACGACAAACAAAATCAAATCCGCTTGATGTACTACTTCTCGTGCCATATCCGCCCGTGACTCCCCCTCAATTTCATCTAATCCAGGGGTATCAATTAACTCTACTAGTACCTTATCGCTGGGCTGCCACCGCACGGAACGGGGCCATTGGGTGACACCATTCAGAGGCCCAGTTTGCAAAATCTTGTCTCCCAACAAGGCATTTAAAACTGCTGACTTTCCCCGACTCACCAAACCAAAGACAGCAATTCTAATGACGTTTGAATCTAGCTTGTTGAGTGTGGCTCTCAAAGCTTCCAATTCTGGTTTCATCAAACCTGCTAATTCTGGGTTAGATGATAACTGTCCTGACTTGCGAAGATATCCATACCAAGAAAGCCCTTGTCTGAGACTGGCGCGGGCACGATTTAAGTGAGTTTCTTGCAGATTACGATAAACCGACATAATATCAACGCTTCAGCCTTCACTCTCTCTAAAATGCTCATCCAATGCTCAAAACACTTACTTTCAGCATTCGATTGTGAATAATAGGTATGAATTCGTACTCATTAACCATACTCAATCAATGCTCACTTTTTCAACCCCATTATCAGGGAAAGGAAAAGTTAAACATACTTCTCTATCTTATATCCCTAAGCTCTTGTACTAATAATCTATATATGGGACATAAAAAGTCTCTAAGTTTATGAGGTCGGAGATTAGGTATTTTATAAAGTCTTAAAAAACATGTGACTAATAGATAGCTGTAAAGAGAGACTAACGCCAAAATCTACACTGAGATCGAAGGTGCATTGGCTCCGACTTTATTCAGTTTTAGTCGGCTTTGAAATTTTCTTATGTAACTCTCTTCTCTACAAGAGGCTGCCGCAACATCACGTTACGCCTAGCTTGCTTCCCTGTAAGGGTGCAATTTTCAAATTTTAATTTTGAATTGTTAATCTGGGTATCCTAAGAAAGACAAGGTTAAATGATATAGATGAAGGAACAAAATTTATAACTTATCTATGAGTAGAGAAAAAACTATAATTTCTACTACAAAAACTGATTGAATAATTAGCCAACTCATTCTATAAAAAGAAGAGTGCTGAGTGCGGTCAATCATGAAGGTAAAAGCTCGTTTACACCCTTATACCAATTTTGCGATGCTTGCGGTAAATGCTCGCCTACGCAGATGGTGAGAACTTTGATTGAGCAAGTTTTCCCATAAGTGCAGCCTGAAATTCTGGACTTATAGGAGCAGTCTTTTTCAGACTAAGACATAAATATTAATTATATGAGAAATTTGAGGAACAGCCATGCAAGGAAATGAGCGGGAAAAAATACGCCATCTGTTGGTCATCCAAGACCTAGAAGGGCGGCGAACTGTCCCTTTACGAGAGACTACTTATTCTCTGGGGCGGCATCCTGCAAACACTATTGTCTTGGCTTCCCGCTCGGTATCAATGCAACATGCAATTTTATTGCGAGTCACTGTTCCAGAAACTGACCAATACGGCTTTCAGATTATTGATGGTAACTATAAGGGGAAAGGAAGCACTAATGGGTTATTTGTAAATGGCACTAAATGCTTTTCTCATAATCTTAGGCATGGAGATATCATCGCTTTTGGCAGTAATAAAGCTCAGGCTAAATATTATGCTATTTCCAACATTTCCGAACAAGCATTTTCTGAATCTTTTGATGTTGAAGACTTATCTGGTTTTTTATCAGAGCAAGCCAGTCCTGCCAATCCTTTTCAAACCTTAGCCATCGATCCCAGCTTTGAAGCAGCTAGTGAGTCTGCTCTAGCTCGCCTAGCATCCTTCCCTGAACTCATCCCCAATTCAATTATTGAGATGGATTTCGAGGGAAGAATTACGTATCTCAATCCAGCCGCAGCGATCAAGTTTCCCAATCTTAGGGAAGTTGGGACAGAACACCCAATTTTAACGGGACTGTTGATTGGAGCTAAAAATCTAGAAAACAATTCTTTTGTGCGCGAGGTGGAAGTAGGTACAGAAGTTTTTGAACAATCCGTACTTTATCTTCCAGAAAGTGATTTAATTAGAACTTTTATTATTAGAGATATTACAGAGCAAAAGCAAGCTACAGCCGAACTACGCCAGCGCGATCGCTTGCTACAAGCAGTTGCAGAAGCTGCCAATTATTTGCTAGGAGAAATGAATTACGAAACTGGTATCGATCTAGCTCTAGCTGTAGTGGGTGAAGCTGCCAAGGCAGATCGTGCCTATCTCTTTCAGAACCATCTACATCCTATTACAGAGGAAATGGCAGTCAGCCTACGCTTTGAATGGACACAATCTGGGATTGAATCTACCCTCCACGATTGGCAGAATCAGCTTTATCAAGCTCCTGAATTAGCCCGTTGGTACACAGTTCTCTCTAGCGGCCAGTCAATTAGCGGCATCACTCAAAAATTTCCTGTCGCCGAACAAGAATTTCTGATTCGAGATGGCATTAAATCCCTTCTCTTGGTACCTCTTCGCTTGGATAATCATTTCTGGGGGTATCTTGGCTTGGCAGACTGCACCTTTGAACGTCATTGGTCAAAGCATGAAGAATCTACTCTTTTGACCATGGCCGCCAGTATCATTGGGGCGCGGCAGCGTCAGCAAGTAGAAGAAAAGATTCGCCATCAAGCCCTCCATGACTTGCTGACAGGATTGCCAAATCGTCTACTATTTAACGAATTGCTCAGTAAAACTCTGCCCAACGCCACTCGAAATGGCGAAAGTTTAGCTGTGATTTTCCTCGATTTGGATCGCTTCAAGGTGATTAATGATACTCTGGGTCACACTCTGGGAGACCAATTGTTACAAAGCGTCTCTCAAAGATTAAAAAACTCACTCAGAGATGGAGACACTGTAGCCCGTTGGGGAGGCGATGAATTTACTATTTTACTTCCACGAATCAATGATATTGAAGAGGTAACTTTGGTGGCGCAGAGAATCTTACAAGCCTTAGAGGATGCTTTTCATCTCCAAGAGCATGAACTTTATGTAACTGCTAGCCTCGGTATTGCCTTACTCGATCGCAACAGCCCTGACACCGAAACACTAATCCAGCACGCAGATGCTGCTCTGTACTACGCCAAGGACAAAGGGCGGAATAACTATCAATTTTACAGTGTTTCTCTGAGTGCTAAAAATCCTGAACTCCTGACTTTAGAAAAGAGCTTGCGCTATGCCCTAGAACGCAATGAATTTAAGCTTTACTATCAGCCTCGTGTGAACATTGCCACAGGAGAAATTACTAGTATGGAGGCTCTGTTGCGTTGGCAGCACCCAGAGATGGGATTGGTCGCCCCCAGTGTATTCATTCCTCTGGTCGAAGAAAGTGGATTAATTGTCCCCATCGGCGAATGGACTCTACAGACGGCCTGTAGCCAAAATAAAGCATGGCAAGATGCTGGATTGCCACCGATTAAAATCGCTGTCAATCTTTCTCTGAAGCAGTTCCGTCAACCCAAATTGGTAGAGACTATAGCTAAGGTTTTAGAACAAACGGGTCTGGAGCCGCGCTTTTTAGAATTAGAAATTATGGAAACCACAGCGATTGAGGACTTGGGTTTTACCAGAAGAGTGTTAGAGGAGCTACAGCAGATGGGTGTTTATATCTCCATCGATGACTTTGGTACAGGTCATTCTTCGCTCTCGCGCCTACAGCTTTTGCCACTCCACAATCTGAAAATAGATAAATCTTTCATTCAATATTTGACGCAGGATGCCAAAGTAGCTCATATTATCCAGGCCATAGTTACCTTGGGACACAGTTTGGGATTAAAGTTAACAGCCGAAGGGGTAGAAAAGGAAGAGGAATTGGAGTTCTTGAAATCTATCAACTGCGAGGAGGTACAGGGCTTTTTATTCTACCGCCCACTTTCTGAACAGAAAGCAACAGAAATCCTCGAAAGTAAACGACCAACGAGCTAGTACAAGGGAAAAGTCTTTGTACCAGTGAGGATACAATAAAATTCATTATCTTGCTGCCGACCTTTTTCGTCCTATGCTACCAGTCATTTATTCCGACGAATTTTTAGATCACAAGACTGGAAAATACCATCCCGAAAAACCAGAACGTTTAAGTGCGATCGCAAATGCTTTAAAAGCAGCTACATTCGCAGATAAAATTACCTGGTATTCGCCTACACCAGCATCAGAACAACCATCACTGATGTCTTCGTTGGTTAAAGCACATAGCCCAGCCTACATCAAAAAACTGTGGCAAATCGCTTCTAGTGGTGGCGGCCCTTTGGATGGAGATACGCCAGTTTCCCCACGCAGTTATGATGTGGCATTGTTAGCAGTCAGTGGATGGTTGGATGGAGTTGAGGTTGTGTTAAAGTCGGCTAATCCAGCTTTTGTATTAGCGCGTCCCCCAGGACACCATGCTGAAAGTGATGCAGGGATGGGCTTTTGTCTATTTTCTAATGCCGCGATCGCCGCTTTATTTGCTCTAGAACAACCTGGAATTAACCGCGTCGCCATCCTTGATTGGGATGTACATCATGGTAATGGTACTCAGGCGATCGTTGAAACTGAAGCACGCATCGCCTATTGTTCTCTACATCAGTACCCATGCTATCCCGGTACGGGAAGATCGACAGAACGGGGTTTTCACAATAACGTATTAAATTTACCAGTACCCCCTGGTAGTGATATTGCAATATATCAGCCACTATTTGAAAAACAGGTAGTACCGTTTTTAGCCAACTTCCAGCCAGATTTACTAATTGTCAGTGCTGGTTACGATGCCAATGCAGAAGATCCTTTGGCAAGTATTAATTTACAGCCAGAAGACTATGCTTTATTTACTGATTATTGTTTGGGGCTAACTCGTAAAATTCTGTTTGGCTTAGAAGGTGGTTACGACTTTGATACTCTTTCTCAATCAGTTGTAGCGACGATTGAACGCTGTTTACTTTAAGCTTGTCTTGTTTATCCCATTTCACGAAATACCTGATATATACACCGACGATCGCAGTTAATAAAGGTAATAGCCTAAATTCTCTGCGAAGATTTGGGAACACTGAATACTGACGTGGTTATAGCTGACATACAGTTATGAAAATTTCTCACAAACTGGTTGCAAGCTTTGTTGGTGTTTCCTTATTCAAAATTGTAATTGATACGGTTGCGATCGCCGACAATGGTTGTGCGATACCTGAAACAGTGCGATCGCGCATTTTTAATCCTTTTTTCACCACGACACCTATCGGCAAAGGTACTGGTATGGGCTTATCCATCAGCTACAAAATAGTCATAGAAAAAAATCGTGGCAAGATATGGTGTGATTCCACACTAGGAGAGGGCACCAAATTTGTGATTGAAATACCAGTTCATCAACCTGAACCAATACCGAGTTGAGACTTCAGGGAAGCAGATGAAGAACCATTGATTATTGACCAATGCCCCATGCCCCATTCCCTTTTTTATAAACTTCATAGAATCTTCAGAAAGAAAAATTTTCAGCGGGGTTCTGAAAGAGCTAAAGTTTTGTTAAGATGCAATTGCTAGCAGTTTCTCAGCGAAATTCACCTATCGGGGTGTGGAGAAATAAAAAGCACAAGCAGCACAAATTCCCAAAGGTGAAGCAATGACCACCTATATTTTTTTCGACGAAGCTCTACAAATGCTGACCAACGCCTATTTGATCTCAGTAGTACTGTTAATGGCAGCTTCTGGTATAGGTCTGGCGGTAATTGAGACAATAGAAAAGACAGGAGAACGCTAAGTTTACGGATGGCAATGTAGTTCCTACCAAAAACCTTTGGATACGAGTGTTCGCCGTGAATAAATCCTGGGAACACTAAAGGATGAAAGTCTCAAGCGTCACAGTCTTACCTGTAAATCTACCAAACATACAGGTAACAGTAACGCTATTGGGACTCTAACCAAGGAGCTACTACAATGGGTCTATTCGACGCTGTGTTGGGTACAGATAGCCAAACCCAAGCAGCACTCAATCCAGCGGAAGCTTTTGCTGTCATTATATTGACGGCAACTGCTTCAGACGGTTATCTTTCTGTTGAGCAAACAAATTCTATCATTTCTGTGCTGTCTCGGATGAAACTTTTTAAAAGTTATCCCAATGAAATGATGAACAGGCTGTTTGACAAAATTTTGGGCATTCTCCAAGGCGATGACTTTAATGCTTTGTTTAATGCAGCCAAAGATTCTCTATCTCAAGAGTTGCGGGAAGCAGCCTTTGCAGTAGCTACCGATTTAGTCCTAGCTGAAGGTATTATACCTGAAGAAGAAAAAAACTTCTTAATTGATTTATATCAAGCTTTAGGGGTTTCGAGTGAGATAGCAATACAAATTGTGCAAGTAATCTTGATTAAAAATCGTGCATAGGGCGATCGAACATAACTTGTTATGCCCATTGTCCTTACTTGATTAAACTGTATAAGTAGCTTATAAATAAAGCGTGGCACGGAAGTTAAGCTTCTTTGCCACTATTTTTTGCTTTTATGATTTTGAACTTTAAATTATCAATTGCTTATGCGTTGTTCTGCCACCCTAACCCAACTGGTTGAAGTTATTTTGGCTCATTCTGTAAACTTATCTGAAACTGCTTTAACACAAGTAACTAGCGGTATCCAAACAGATAGCCGTACCTTGAAGCCGGGTGAAGTATTTGTCGCTTTGAGAGGTGATAAGTTTGATGGACATGAATTTGTGCCAACTGCGATCGCAAAGGGGGCAATAGCTGCAATCGTAGATTTTGAATACGAAAATCCTGGTTTTCCTGTACTACAAGTAAAAGATACTCTCAAGGCATATCAAACAATTGCTCGATGGTGGCGCGATCGCTTCAATATTCCTGTAATTGGTGTAACCGGTTCGGTGGGTAAAACTACAACCAAAGAATTGCTCGCCGCAGTTTTAGGAACAAAGGGACGAGTTCACAAAACTTATGGAAATTACAACAACGAAATTGGTGTTCCGAAAACTCTTTTAGAATTTGGCGCAGAACACGATTACGCCGTGATTGAAATGGCGATGCGCGGTAGAGGACAAATTGCCGAACTGACGCAAATAGCGCGGCCAACAATTGGAGTAATTACCAATGTGGGGACGGCGCATATTGAGTTACTCGGTTCCGAAGAAGCGATCGCTGAGGCAAAATGTGAGTTGTTAGTCGAAATGCCTGCTGATAGTGTGGCAATTCTCAACCACGACAATCCTTTATTAATGGCCACGGCGGCGAAATTTTGGCAGGGAGAAGTTTTGACTTACGGCTTTTCTGGTGGAGATATTCAAGGGCAGTTAATTGATAACGACCAGGTGGAAGTCGCAGGAATCCAACTACCTCTACCTTTGCCTGGTCGTCATAATGCCACTAATTTCTTGGCAGCTTTAGCGGTGGCAAAGGTGTTGGGGATCGATTGGGCATCCTTAAAAGCAGGTGTGATGGTAGATATGCCTACAGGGCGATCGCAGCGATTTACCTTACCCAACGATGTGGTAATCTTAGATGAAACTTATAATGCTGCACCAGAAGCTATGATTGCAGCATTGCAATTATTGGCAGATACACCCGGAAAACGGAAGATTGCCGTATTGGGTGCAATGAAAGAATTGGGAGAGCGATCGCAGCAGTTGCACCAGCGAGTGGGCGAAACAGTACGTAACTTGAATTTAGACGGTTTGTTGGTTTTGGTAGATGGACAAGATGCCGAAGCGATCGCTCTTAGTGCAGAGGGTGTTGCATCGGAGTGTTTTGCAACTCA
Organism: Nostoc sp. DedSLP04; assembly: GCF_034530775.1. Taxonomy (NCBI): domain Bacteria; kingdom Bacillati; phylum Cyanobacteriota; class Cyanophyceae; order Nostocales; family Nostocaceae; genus Nostoc; species Nostoc sp. DedSLP04. The sequence goes on from NZ_JAVRCL010000012.1 coordinate 24,884, forward strand.
TGCCGAGTTGGTGGCTAGATTGAAGACATTTGTGCAAGCAGGCGATCGTTTATTGTTCAAAGCCGCCCATTCCGTGGGACTAGATCGGGTAGTCAGTCAGTTACGTGCAGAATTTCCCAAATGATACCACTAGAAACCAAACGTCTTATACTGCGAGACTTTGTAGAATCAGATTGGCAAGAGGTTCATCAATATGCTGCTGATGCTGAAGTTGTGCGTTACTTGACTTTTGGCCCGAATACTGAAGAAGATACCAAAAACTTTTTGCAAAAAGAGATTTCATTACAAGGCGAAAAACCCCGTCAGCATTTTGCCTTGGCAGTGACTTTAAAACCCCAAAAGCAATTAATTGGTATCTGTCGTATATCCGTTCGGGATACTGACAATCAAATAGGCTCTATTGGATACTCTTTTACTAAGGAATTTTGGGGGCAAGGATATGCAACTGAAGCTGTAAAAGCAGTTGTATCATTTGGTTTTCATGAGTTAGGCTTACATCGCATCTTTGCCACTTGTCACCCAGAAAACATTGCCTCAGCAAGAGTTATGCAAAAAATCGGAATGCAGCAGGAAGGGTATTTGCGAGAACACCATTGGATTAAGGGAGAATGGCGAGACTCTTGGCTATATGCCATCCTTGAGCATGAATGGAGAGGCGACAACATAATTCGTAATTGATAATGACGCTCGCAGACTCGCTACCGCTACGCTAACGTAATTCGTAATTTAACTTCATAATTACGAATTACGAATTAGTAATTATTCGATCGAATGATGATTGATTTGCTGAAAATATCATCCATAGATGTCTGATAGACTTCAGTTGGAAAGACTAGGGCTGTTGCTGTAGCGTCTTTGAAAAAGAATTGCTGCAAAATTAGTCACTAAGCAGGTGATTGCTAGCCACATCAAGATATAAGTAGGAGCCATCACCACACCAATCATGAACCAAGTATATACGTGCAGTATCATTACAGAAGCAAAAAAGCTAGCGATTCCAGCAGATTGCCACACTTGAGGCGATGGACGACGTAAGGCAACTAGGCTCATCGTTAAAATTGTGACAAGTAAGTTCGCTGGTACGAGAAATGTACAAATGCTTACGCAGTTGCCACGAGAGAACTCAGCTAAGGTGGTAAAATCGAGCATTAATTTCCTGGGATAGATGTTGGCTTTTTAAGAATTTAATTTATTTTAAAACAACGAAATTTACATTAACATAACAGTGAGTACTCACATTGCAAACATAACACAAACTAAACTTTTGAGTTGCGTTTTGATAGTACCAATAGTTAGTTAATTATAAAGATTTTGGATCGGTAGGGTGGAAAATACCCACCCTAGCCAGAATTAACCTGGTAAAATCACCGTATCGATAACGTGTACCACACCATTATCAGCTTCGATATCTGCTGCTAAAACTGTGGCATTTTTAACTTCAAAACCATCAGAAGAATGAATTTTAATGGGTGAACCTTCCACAGAATTAACCGTACCGAGTTGTGCCAAATCAGCCTCTAGCAGCTTTCCGGGAACGACATGATACTTTAAAATCCGTGTTAGCTGGGGAATATTCTGTAACAAAGTTTGGATAGTTCCCGGTGGTAACTTGGCAAAAGCATCGTCATTTGGTGCAAAAACAGTGAATGGGCCAGGACTTTTTAATGTTTCTACTAAACCAGCAGCTTGTACAGCCGCTACCAGTGTTTTAAACGACTCAGACGTAACTGCAATATCAACAATATCAGCCATATATCTTACCTAAATCTCTGCAAAAGATTTTAAAGGATAATAAACCTATTTTAAGTTTTATTAAACAAAATAAATTTAAAATCAGGTGTTGAATAAACTACACCTAGACGCGTACCCTCGCCAGACATCACCTTATGATGTTTCTAGGAAAATTCCGTTATCTAAAGAAATGTCCGATCGCACGTATGCCATTCTGGGAACTGGAGCATTAGGTGGGTTCTATGGTGCCAGACTGCAAAAAGCTGGGTTAAATGTCCACTTTTTGCTCAAGAGTGATTACGAACAGGTAAAGAAATATGGTTTAGTGGTAGAGTCCAAAGACGGTGACTTTACCCTTCCTGAAGTCCACGCCTACAACGACGTAGAAAAGATGCCACAATGCGACGTGGTGGTGGTGGCACTGAAGACGACGCAAAACCATTTACTACCAAAGATGTTGCCACCTGTAGTTAAAGATAATGGTGTGGTGTTGGTATTGCAAAATGGACTTGGTGTAGAAGAGGAAGTCGCTGAAATTGTTGGTAATGTAACTGTTATCGGTGGATTGTGCTTTTTATGTTCTAATAAAGTGGGACCAGGGCATATACACCATCTAGACTATGGGCAAATTAACTTTAGTGAATATACTCCTAATTATCAGTCTAGTGGGATAACTCAGAGGATGCAGCAAATTGCTGATGACTTTGAAAGCGCTGGTATCCCAATTGAATTAGCCGAAGATTTACTCCTAGCACGTTGGAAAAAGCTGGTGTGGAATATCCCATACAATGGGCTTTCTGTGATTCTCAACGCTAGAACTGATGAATTAATGGCGTATGAGTACACCCGCGAGTTAGTTGAACAGTTGATGTATGAAGTAGCAACGGGGGCAAAAAGTTATGGGCGGACGATTGGCGATCGCTTCATTCAAACAATGCTCGATTATACTGTCAAAATGACACCTTACCGCCCCAGTATGAAAATTGACTACGACGAACATCGTCCTTTGGAGATAGAAGCAATTTTCGGCAACCCATTACGAAAAGCCCAAGCAGTAGGTGTAGATTTAGTGCAGATTAGCTGTTTATACCACCAGTTAAAGTTTTTAGATGCGAACAGCAGGGAACTTTGAAGGTTAAGTTTTGAGTTTAAGAAATTTTTTATCTTAAATTCTACTTTGAAAGTGTCAGACTTAGATAATTTCTGCTTTCAAAATTAATCGAAGTATTGCGGGTAATATTTTAATCTTCTTTCACACTAAAAATTAAGATTTTCGGATATTACTTGCAACAGATATTCCATAAAGTTATAATCACAACAAGAAAAACCTGCGCTTAAAGTTTTACTTACAAGCGCAGGCTCTGTTTATACAAACTTGAGTCTCTTTTATTATGAATCTAAGAGCGTATCTTGAGCCATCGCTGTTTTTGTTGCGGTCTTTGGTCTCTTTTGCGTATTTTTTGGAGCGTACCTTGCGCTACAAAAAATTAAGCAAAAAATTCCGTTCGAGAATCGTCACAACAGCTTCTGTCCTAAACTTTTTTTGTTGTTTGGTCAATCTGATTCAATTTGTGATTTCACTTAACAATTAATTAATCAAACAAAATTCAAATTATCGGTCAAGCTCAAAATGAACTTGGCTTTTTTTATTCTATTATTATGAGAGTACTGATGTCAGTAGGATAAAGTAGGTTTACTACTTGGTATGAAAAAGTATGTTTTAGTAGTATTTAAAGCAAGGAAAAATACTTTTAAGGGTGTTAGACTAGGATAGATAAGGTTTATTGCATAGTGAATGGGTTCGGAAGAAGCTTTAGAGTTCATAGATAACTTGGTTTATCTTAAAACGGGAGAACACTTAGATAAAACTCAAAGAATTATCTTCCGTCATTTGTGGGAAGATGAAAGGCAGACTTACCAGGATATTGCCAACAGGCGCGGTTATACAGAAGCGCATTTAAAATCAGTTGGCGCACAACTTTGGCATCTACTATCAAAAGTCCTAGGAGTGAAAGTCTCTAAATCAAGCTTTCAAGGGATAGTTCAGGGATTTAGAACAAGCCAACAGTCGCAAAAAATCCTCCATATTGCCAATTTAGCGACTAATGGTACTAGACCCCAAGATTTAGATTCTAACTTTGTAGGGCGCGATCGCCAAATAGCCGAACTTCACACCCTCGTTAGTCAGGGAGCAAAAGTTATCCTCATCCAGGGTGAAGGTGGTGTTGGCAAAACCACATTAGCACGCAAATATTTTAAAAGTCAAAAATTTAATTTTGTCCTGGAACTGTGGATGGCTACAGAAATCCAAAACCTCACGCCAGTGGAAAGTGTGGTTGAAGAATGGCTGCGGCGATACTTTAACGAAGAACCAGGAGGTGACTTTGGTATCAGCTTAGAACGACTACGGCGCAAACTCCGAGAGCAAGCTTCTAAAATTGGGGTATTTATCGATAATCTAGAAACTGCTCTCGATAAAAATGGCAAGTTTTTAGAATATCGTCGTCCTTATGTTGAGTTATTGAGAGTATTAGCAGATTCAGATGTGCATTCAGTTACTTTAGTAACAAGTCGTGAGCGTTTGCGGGAGTCTAGTGTAGAAGTTCATCTTTATCCACTCGAAGGTTTAGATGATGAAGCATGGCGACAGTTTTTCAGCCGTCACCATATCAATTGTGATTCTACTATTCTCAGTGAAATGTGTAGAGCTTATGGAGGTAATGCCAAAGCAATGCAAATTCTCCGAGGAGCAATCTTGACAGATTTTTCTGGTGATATACACGCCTATTGGCAGGAAAACTGTACATATTTATTAATAGAAAGAGAGTTAAAAGATTTAGTTGCCAGTCAATTTACGCGACTCCAAACGAATGATTTAGAAGCCTATTGCCTCTTGTGTCGCTTAGGATGCTATCGTTATCAAGATATTACTTCAGTGCCTATTGAAGGAGTTTTATCTTTGCTTTGGGATGTACCAGAACAACGACGTAGACGGGTAATTAAAGCTCTGCAAGATTTGTCTTTAATAGAAGCAAAAAAAGGACAATATTGGCTGCATCCGGTAATTCGTGATGAAGCAATTAGCCGATTAAGGTTAGTCAATGAAGAATGGGAATTAGTAAATCGAAAAGCCGCAGAATTTTGGACGCGAAGAGTTGCAGACATCACAAATATCACAGATGCTTTGACTGCTTTAGAAGCTTATTATCACTATGTAGAAATTAATGATTTTGAGCAAGCTGGTGATGTAATTTTACAAGGACGAGGTAAACAGTGGAGTATAGGTTTGCCTTTGGGTTGCTCATTTTACCAACTGGGACTACTCCAGAAAAACATCTCTGTCATTAAACGGATAATAGACGATATAAAATCGCAAGAAAGATTAATTAAACTTTACAATATCCTTGGCTATACATATCGAATTATCGGTTGCGTTAGAGAAGCTATAGAATGCTATGAAAAATCAGGAGAAATATTAGACGAGTTAGATGTCAAGCAAACAAAAATATCTATTTTGTTTAATATAGGACTTTGCAAGCTTCAATTATGGGAAATAGAAGCAGCCGAAGATTGTTTTAATGGTGTTTGTAGCCTTGCTGAACAAAATAGCAATCTTGATGATTACATGGCATACGCTCAATGCTGTTTGGCTTTGATAAAATCATCCTATGGTAGTAATGAAGATGCTTTTTATTTTGCTGAACAAGGCCTTACTGCTATGTCATTGTCAAGTAGAGTGACTTTATGGGGAATGGGGCATAGTTTAGTAACTCTCTGCATAACTTATATAAATTTAGGTAATCTAAAAAAAGCCTTTAAGTTCTGCCAACAAGCTATATTTCATGCTGAAGAAAACAATTTTACCCAGATTAAAGCTAAAGCTATAAGTTGTCTGGCGGAGATTTTTCGAGAACAGAGGGAATTTACTATAGCAATTTTTCATCATTCAAAAGCAATAGAAACTCTTGATAAAATCGGTGCTAAATCAGACTTAGCTGAAGCTTATTATCAGTTGGCATTGACTCATAAAAAAATGGGTGAAATTGAGCAAAGTAGGGAAAGTTTTGTCCAAGCGATCGCCCTCTTTAACGAAATGCAAGCACCCAGACAAGTTGAGAAAGTACAAACAGCAATGAAGTATTTTGAAAAATAGTAATAGTATTTGATTTTAACTGACGATTTTCCGGCTAATAGCCTCTCCAATCTCCATTAGTATCTCTTCCTCTTCGGCAGTAAATTCGTAGGGAACCGGCTTTGCAATGCCCAAAGTACCATGCAATTGACCATTCAGCATCAGTGGCACTGCCATAGAACCTTTTACCTTCGTTTCTTTTGCTGAGGGTCTAACCACTCCTGATTCGTCGGTTTGCAGGTTGCAAATCTGTACGGGTCGCTTGCGTTCGGCGGCGACACCAGCCATCCCTTTGCCAGTGGGAATTATCGTCATTTTAGGCAAAAGCAATTCTGGAATGCCTTGGTAAGCCTTTAGGTGTAATAACTGGCTGTCTTTATCTAGGGTATGGATGGTAGCTGTAGAGCAATCGAAAGCAGTCAAGATTTCGGTAAGCAGTCGGTTCCAGTCGATGGTAGACCTTTTATCAGTCAAGATAGCAAAAATGGTTTTGGTATCTGAAATCATAGTCGCAGAAAATAAAGTTTGATTGTAAACGCGAAAAATAATTAGGAAATTCATTTAGTAAAATCAATGTACCCTTTCTACATTCCGTAAAAAGTCAAGGTAATTCATGGAGCGATCGCACCTGGAGAGGTCTGTTGTCTCCATAATTAATATAGAGGCGTGTAACTAGAGGTTTTATGTCCCTAACACTTGAAGACTTGGAACAAATGCAGCAACAGCACCCTGACTTCCGCATGGAACTAGTCAAGGGTAATATTATTGTTATGAGTCCATCAGGATACGAATCAGATGAAGTTGCAGCTGAAATGGTAGCCCAGCTACGTAACTGGGTTAGACCGCGCAAACTGGGGCGAACAGCAGCTTCTAGCGCCGGTTTCAGGTTGCCTAATTCCGATTTGCGCGCACCGGACGCTTCATTTGTTTTAGCCGAACGCTTGCGTCGCAGTCCGAAGTCTTTTGCTCAATTGGCTCCCGATTTGACTGTAGAGGTGAAGTCCCCTAGCGATAATTTAGAGGATCTGAGAGCCAAAATTCAAGAATTTCTGAGTTTGGGAACTAAGGTAGGAATTTTGCTCAATCCAGATGAGCGGATTGTTGAAGTTTACAACTTTGGACAAGAGCCAATAATACTTCATGATGGCGATATTTTAACAGTTCCCGAACTGCTCCCAGGATGGGAAGTACCAATTGCAGATTTGTGGCCTCCAGAGTTTGACTAGGATAGTGGTAAAAACCCTACAGACTTAAATCGCTTTCAGTACAGATGGCAAAATTTTGATTAATGGCAATAAGGATAAAATTATCAATATTTGGCAACTACCATACTGATTTAGTCTCTCATCAACATGAGGGACGGTAGAATATACCTAATTTTCGTAGCTTCAAAAGCCAAACTATGACGATGCATTCCACACTCCAACGTGCATTTACTAACCGCCGCGTTCTCAAAGTGATTAGCGGCTTGAATAACTTCGACGCCACTAGCGTCGCTGCTACAGTCAAAGCTGCTGAATTAGGCGGTGCTACTTTTGTCGATATTGCCGCCGATGTAGCCTTAGTCCAACTAGCTAAAAGTTTGACAATTTTACCGATTTGTGTGTCAGCAGTAGAGCCAGATAAATTTGTACAAGCAGTGGCAGCTGGTGCTGATTTAATTGAAATCGGGAATTTCGATTCCTTTTATGCTCAAGGACGCCGTTTTGAAGCTCCAGAAGTGCTAGCACTGACTAAGCAAACTCGCGCTCTTCTCCCGGAAATCACCCTATCTGTCACCGTTCCCCACATCCTGGAACTAGATCGACAAGTACAGCTAGCAGAAGAATTGGTGAAAGCTGGAGCAGACATTATCCAAACCGAAGGCGGTACTAGCAGTAACCCAGTTCACCCCGGAACTCTAGGATTAATTGAAAAAGCTGCTCCCACCTTGGCAGCAGCTTTTGAGATTTCCCGTGTAGTGTCAGTGCCCGTATTGTGTGCTTCCGGCATTTCTAACGTTACCGCACCATTAGCGATCGCTAATGGTGCTGCTGGTGTTGGTGTTGGTTCCGCCATCAACCAACTCAATAGCGAAGTTGCAATGATTGCCGCTGTGCGTGGACTAGTAGAAGCCTTAGCAACTGCAAATGCAGTAATTAAGTGAGTTAAGAGTTAGGAGTTAAGAGTTAAGAGTTATGAGTTATGAGTTGAAGGAACTTATTCATTCCTAACTTCTAATTTCAAACTCCTAACTTCAAACTCCTAACTCCTAACTCCTAACTTCTAACTCATAACTTCTTTCAACGCATAAATCACCTGGTCTTGCTGCTGTTGTGTCAGTTCTGGGAACATAGGCAAGGATATAACCTCATGGCAAGCTTGCTCTGCTATTGGTAAGTCCCCAATTTCATAGCCCAGACTTTGATAAACTGGCTGCAAATGTAAAGGGTGGGGGTAGTAAATCATTGAACTCACGCCCTGTTCTTGCAATTGACTACGCACCCAATCTCGATATTTAGCGCTAGAACCATTGCGCCCTTCGCCGGATATACGAATAGTGTATTGATTCCATACCCCAATACCCCCAGGTAATTCTTGGGGCGGGACAATCCCCGGAAGTTGACTGAGGAACTGATAGTAATAGTTGGCGATATCTCGGCGGCGATCGTTCCAAATATCCAAATAACGTAGCTTAATCTGCAAAATGGCTGCTTGGAGAGCATCTAATCGGCTATTTACACCGATTTCTTCGTGTAAATATCGAATTTTACTACCATGATCTCGTAGTATTCGCAGTTTAGTGGCGATCGCTGGATCGTTAGTCGTTATTGCTCCACCATCGCCGCAACCACCAAGATTTTTGGTAGGATAGAAACTAAAGCAACCAATATGTCCAATACTTCCGACTTTTTCACCGGCCCAAATCGCGCCTGTAGACTGAGCGCAATCTTCAATTATGGACAAATTGTGAGACTGAGCGATCGCCATTAATGATGTCATATCCACAGGTTGTCCAAAGAGGTGAACTGGGATAATCGCTTTGGTTTGCAGTGTAATCGCTGCTGCAACTTGCTCTACATCTAAATTAAACGTAGTCGCGTCAATATCAACGAAAACAGGCTTTGCACCGACGGCGCTAATCACTTCAGATGTTGCAATAAAGGTAAAAGGCGTTGTAATCACTTCATCGCCTGCACCAATGTCCAAAACTCGTAACGCTAAGTAGAGCGCATCAGTACCAGAATTACAAGCCACACATTCAGTAACAGTATTATAAGCGGCAAACTGTTGTTCAAAGCCTTCGACTAAGGGGCCGCCGATATAGCGGCCGGAAGCCAAAACCTCTAAAACAGCCGCACTTACTTCTGCTTCAATGGTGGTGTATTGCTGCTTGATATCAAAGGCAGGGATGGGATTTACACTTTGGATCATGAGTTCTCATTTTATCGGGAGATACAAAGGATGCACTTCGACAGTCAATTTTTGCTGATTGAATTGTTAATCAAAAAGGAGCTACTAAAAGACTATCGCCCAAGATACGCATCTATTAGGGTTTTTACTTAAATTGTGGTGCAAACCACCGCACATTTAATTTACAGATAGTAGGCATACTAGGTGTTTGCCTTGTTAAGGTCGTACCATTTTGAATTGATGAAAGTGATATATATCAACCAAGATCCAACACATCAGGTCAAAGTTCCTCTTGTGTGGGTTGCTTTGAGCAGAAAATACCAGGAGATAGAGAACCCATGCAGGATCTGATCGAGCTGGATTTCGGGGATTTAGCTATTGGTGTGGGATTGATGGCGATCGCCATTGGTTTATCTGCCTGGGAAAAATTAGGATTAGAGTTGAACTTAGCCCTTGCTACTGGGAGAACCATCTTACAACTTCTTGTATTGGGATACATTTTAGATTTCATCTTGGCTTTAGACAATGCTTGGGCAGTTTTGGCGCTATTAGCAATAATGCTGACAATTACGGCGATTGTCGCACGAAATCGCATTACTCCAAAAATTCCTCATGTGTTGCCTTTGGTGTGGGGTGCAATTTTAATTAGTACCGCCGTGACAGTGTTTTACATCAACTTCTTAATCGTTCAACCAGAGAGATGGTACGAACCACAGTATATAATTCCCCTAGCAGGGATAGTCTTAGGTAATGCTACCAATGCAGCTGCGATCGCAGGCGATCGTCTTGTCAGCACCATTAATTCCAGCCATCTCGAAATAGAAACCCATTTAAGCTTAGGTGCAACTCCACAGCAAGCAGTTAGTCAATATCGCAAAGACGCCATCAAAGCCGGATTGATTCCTACTCTCAATCAAATGATACTCATAGGTATGGTCGCAATACCAGGAATTACCACCGGACAGTTATTAGCTGGTGTCAAACCTCTAGATGCTGTCTCCTACGAAATTTTGATTATGTTTATGGTTGCTTTTGCTAACTTGTTGACAACAGTTTTAGTCACGAAAGGGTTGTGTCGTCAATTTTTTAATTCCGCCGCGCAGTTGGTGAGGTGAAGAGTACTGAGTAGGGTAAAGGGCAATACTTTTCGGTTAAGGGGGAAAGGTGAAAGGGAAAGGGTTTGATATTTACCTTTACCCCTTGGCCTTTAACCTTTTCCCAGCCCAAAAGAGAGATTGTTGGATTTATCCGAAAAGTATTGGGGTGAAGGGATTAATCTACTCCAAAATAAGTATTTCATTTCCTTGTAGGGGCGCATAGCTAGCTGCGCGCCCCTACGAAGTCTCTACAGAATTGAAATATAAAGATATTTTGCAAACGCATCTATCCTATGAAGTATTTTATGCAAAGCATAAATAAATATTTATATGGTTATTTAAAAATCATGTAATTTCAGTATTCAAACCTGACGCTGTAAAGCTGAGAACTCAACCTATTGCCGTCTATCGGAGGTAACAGAACCAAAAGAGGAATGTCATCATTAGGAGATGTCCCTTTAGGTAGGGATGTCAAGTAGGTGAAATATTTATTAATATTGTTAATAGATAGTAAATGTAAATTCAGCGTCAGGAATCCGAAAAAATTCCTAATGGCAGGTATTTAGCATCAATCACCAGATTGTTCACCAACGGAACAGAAGATTATGAAAGATCAAAAACGATCGGACTCTAAAGAATTCGTCGGAAATCTCAAGAATGGGATTTGGCTGTTTGGGCTATCATCCTGGGTATTTGGCATTACCGATCGCAGTATTGCTTCATTTGCAGATGGCTATCTATCTGCTTTGGATTTGACACAACTATTTACGGCAGCTACATTCTTTGTGGCATGGCTATTTTTGAAACCGACATCTAGAGTTTAAGTTAACCAACTGATTAGTATCCAGTCACTTTTGATGCTAGTCCGATCGAGATTTAGAAAGTTATCTATTTGATGCCATAAGGGGTGTGCGACAGAATGCATAAATTATTTTGCAGCGATCGCAATCAAGGTAATTCGTAAAATCTCCGAGTTACCCTGATTTCGAGTGATTACGGGAGAGAATCAGGATCGATACCAAGTTCGCGTAACCTCTGTGCCAACATTTGGGCACGTTCTTCTGGCGTTAGTAAACGTCGTTCTTGCTCGTTATACCAGTACAGCCACTCTCGCGTGATACCGTGATATACTCCTCGTTCTATGCCAATTCCCAAACCTACCTCTGGTAGCCAAACAGGATTTCCTGACAGCAATTGATACTCGTTATTGACTAATTTATAGACCTCTAAGTGTTGCTTGCGGCGGCGAGTAGGATTATAAACAACATAGTACAAGACTTTGAGCTTTGCGTACTCGTTTTTTTTGGTAGTGTATTCCCCGCGATAAGTTTGAGATACTACTTCCAGTACCAATATAGGAACTTTTTCTTCTTCCCAAATTGCATAACTTAGACGGAGGTTTTCATCAAAAAATCGCTCGACTCCCAGGCTTAAAAATGCATCTGGCACTATCGCTGGTAGATTGGGGTCATAGTAAACAGCCATATCAGCCCCGAAAAACCAGTCCATTCGATCTGCCCATGCCATTGCCAGTACGGCTTTAAGTAAACTAGGAATTAAGTCTTGTAGTTCATTATCCACAGGGGTATCATCAGAGTCGGGCAGTTCCTCAGAGGAAGGCAAGCAAGCTAATGGATTGTACTCTAACATGATGGGTTCGGGGATTTTTTCACAATCCAGACTTCTTAAATTGTAGCTAGATTGTATCTTTTCCCTTGTGAAGTCAAAGTTATAGCTCTTTTGATTTTGGTGTATCTAAAAAATTTTTTCTAATTTTCCGGAACTGATTATGCTCGCGTGGTAGTCTTTATCATCAGATGAGCGATTTATACTGAAACTCTATAACGAATCTCCGGGGAATATAACCCCATTACGGATTAAAAGCCCGATCGTGAAGACCGGGCTTTTGCCATTAACTCCTAACTCTTATAAAGACGCGATTCATCGCGTCTCTACTCCTAACTATTCATTAAATTAGGCAAACGCAGCAGTTGTCACATCGTTATTCGATAGAATTTCTTGCAACTCTTCAGCGTCTACTGTTTCTTTATCAACCAGCATTTGCGCTAGTTGATCTAGAATATGGCGGTTGCCTACTAACACTTCTTTAGCGCGTGTATAGGCTACATCTACAAGTTTGCGAACTTCTTCATCAATAGCAGCAGCGGTTTCTTCAGAAAAATCGCGCTCTGACATAATATCGCGTCCGAGGAACATGTTACCTTGTTGACGACCAAGAGCAACAGGGCCTAAGCGATCGCTCATCCCAAATCGAGTAATCATTTGACGCGCAACACGGGCTACTTGTTGGAGGTCATTAGAAGCACCAGTGGTAACTTCTTCTTCACCAAAGATTAATTCTTCAGCAAGCCGACCACCCAAAGCCACAGCCATCTGATTTTCCAGATAAGCGCGGCTGTACAAACCTGTGTCCATCCGGTCTTCACTAGGAGTAAACCAAGTTAAACCACCTGCGCGACCGCGAGGGATGATGCTAATTTTTTGTACTGGGTCATAGTCTGGCATCAAAGCACCAACTAAAGCGTGACCAGCTTCGTGATAAGCAACCAAGGTTTTGCGCTTTTCGCTCATTACTCGATCTTTCTTCTCTGGCCCAGCTAATACGCGATCGATCGCGTCGTTGATTTCATCCATTGAAATCTCAGTCAAATTCCGGCGTGCTGCCAGAATTGCGGCTTCATTCAGCAGGTTGGATAAATCTGCGCCAGTAAATCCAGGGGTACGACGGGCGATTTTATCCAAGTCCACATCTTTCGCCAAGGTCTTACCACGGGCGTGTACCTTGAGGATTTCGCTGCGTCCGGCGTAGTCGGGACGGTCTACCACAACTTGACGGTCAAAGCGACCAGGACGCAACAGCGCTGCATCTAGGACATCAGGACGGTTGGTAGCGGCAATAATGATGATGCCAGTGTTACCTTCAAAACCATCCATTTCGGTGAGCAACTGGTTGAGGGTTTGTTCCCGCTCATCGTTACCACCACCTAAACCTGCACCCCGTTGACGACCTACGGCGTCAATTTCATCGATGAAGACGATACAAGGAGCATTGGTTTTAGCTTGTTCAAACAAATCGCGGACGCGGGATGCACCCACACCAACGAACATTTCCACAAATTCTGAACCAGAGATTGAGAAGAAGGGTACACCTGCTTCACCAGCTACAGCACGAGCTAGGAGGGTTTTACCTGTACCAGGAGGGCCAACTAACAACACACCTTTAGGAATTTTTGCACCAACGGCGGTAAAGCGATCGGCGTTTTTCAAAAAGTCTACGACTTCGTTTAATTCCAACTTGGCTTGGTCAATACCAGCGACATCGCCAAATGTCACCTGAGTTTGTGGTTCCATTTGCACTCTGGCTTTGGATTTGCCAAAGTTCATCGCTTGGCTACCTGGGCCACTTTGAGCGCGACGTAGTAAGAAGAATAAGCCAACCAAAAGCAATACAGGGAAAAATAAGCTGCTCAGTGCCTTAAACCAAAATCCTTCGTCGGTTTGAGGCAAAACAGAAATATCAACGCCTTTAGAAGTCAGAGTATTAATCAAGTCTGGATCGTTGACTAAGGTCACAATCCGTTTATTTCCGTCATATTTGGCTGTAACCAATGCTGTAGAGCGGTCTGCACTCAAACTGACTTTTTCTACTCTGCCTTGCTGAACTTCTTGAATAAAGCGACTGTATCGCCATGTTTCTCTGCTTTGGGGTTGTTTGTCAAAAAATGCTGTTCCCAGCGCAATTACGACAATAAACAGCAGCGCGTACAGCCCTGCATTTCTCCATCTTTTATTCACTAAGGTCTATCCTCCGGTACTTTTTGCGCGTTAGCTTTCAGCGGGTGCTTTGCGCCATCGCCTAGCGTCTGCGATCGCAAATGTGATTATTAAGAATTATGTTAACTTATCTTAAGATATAACAAATTTGGCGTGGTTGTCATGCTAAAAAAAGCTCCCTTATTAGCTGAAAACTATCATGGTAGGGATTACATTGTAGCGACCCTGAAGGCAGATGAACTGTATGAATGGGAATAATTTCTACCACACTATTAGTGTAAGCGATCGCTTCAAATCTCTGGACTAACTCGACGCTCCAAGTTTCTTCTCGCACTGACTGTTGGTGGTTTTGTAGCCAGTTTACAAGTTGCGATCGCCCAATTCCCGGCAAAATTCCGGCTGTCAACGGTGGCGTGTACCAAGTGCGATCGTACCATCCCCAAAGGTTGCCTGTACTGGTTTCTAGCCAATTTCCTTGAGCATCGACTAATATTGCTTCTTGAGCATCTGAGCTAGTTTTTGCCAACCAAGCACTCAAATAATTTCCAGTTTTATGAGAGGGGAGCGAGCGAGAAAATTCAGGACTCGCAACTACACACGAAATACCATTTTTTTGTTTTTCTATCAAATTTTGTGGTAAGAATCTGCCAGTTATCCATTCCCGTCCATCGGGAAAGAGGGTGATTCTGAGAACGGGGAAGTGTGCCAGAAGAATTTGAGCGCCTTGACGCAGACGGTTCCAATCGGGTTGCTGCCAACCAAAAGATTGTATTGAGAAAAGCAAGCGATCGCAATGTGCTTGCCAATTAGTTAAATTACTATCTAGGGAGTTCTGATAAACTCGCAATGTTGTAAAAACAGTTGCCCCATAAAGTAAACCCGGATCGTTAATGTTTAATTCTAGGGTTTGAGAGTGAATTAATTTGCCGTCATACCAAAAAATATTATTTGTCACAACCAAATTTATTGTCTCTACAACTCCATTGAAAAGTGATGACTTGTAATGCTCATACGCTGCATGAGATAAAATCTGTGCGCTGCAAATCGTTGAACGCCAGAATCCAGACTCAGGTGTTTACACTCATGATTTCTGGCATATTCAATTAGCCACTGAAATAATTGTTGACCATAGCTGTGCGACCGTTTCAACTCATCAACCACTAAATCATCAATATATAAAAATTTTCCCAATGCTAAACAATGAGAAATACGAAATCCAGCGATCGCTACAGCTTGCTTTTCTACCTCCAAGAATGCAAGTTGATATCCTTCTTTCATTTGATATCGAACTTTTTCTACAAAATTATCCTGCTCAAGGTGCGGGCGCAACTGAGAAATAACAGGAAAACACCCTAATATTTGAAAGTCAGATTCTGCCAATTGTATTGACATCAGTATTACCCTACTCAATCCTACATGAGAAACTTGTAACTTATTGAGTGAATCTAATCCTCGATTAGACTTGCAATAATTTAATCTTTAGGGGGAAATATAATTTTATTAGTCCCTTCAGGAGTTGTAATTATTTTTCCTCCCAAAGCTTCGATTTCCCTAATTGCGCGTTTTTGAGTTCTCTCATCAGCATGATTATTTAAAACCATTGACCATGTAGAAATTTGAGCATATTTACTATTAGGATTTCGACTCAGAAATTCCGCAGTTCTTTGGGAAGTATTAGCTATAAGTTGACTCTCTGAATCTGAAAATTTACTCGCCCAGTTTGCCGCCGTTGCAAAAGACTGTTGGGCAGCTTTCGCATTGCCTAAAAATAATAACTCATCGACTCCTTTATAACGCCAAACGTAATAAGACCTTTCTGGAACTGAGGGAGATAGTGATTTTAAGCCTTTCTCTGATATTGCGATCGCCCGTTCTGGCATACCAGCATATAATGAAGTACTGATCGAAAGACTGTGATAGGCTGCTAAAAATCGCGGGTCACGTTCTAGAATAACTTCAAAATATTCTGGACTTAAACTGTAACCTGTTTTATCCCGAATTTCATCATTTCCAAAATATTGGAGGAAATTGAGATATACCAAATCTGCAACAAAGTTATCATAACCAAAACTAGGTGTTTTTTTGAGAAAATTTAGACGGATATTTTCAGCTTTTATTTCTTTTTTTAAACTTTCTAAAGAGGCAGATTGTTTTCTATTTATTAGTTTTTGCAATTGGGGGAATTGAATCAAGCCAACTCCTAAAATACACATAGAAATTAAAAAAGGTGTAGCAAAAGCTTGACGAGATAACAACATATTTTCCTTGGCTTTGCGATCGCAGTCATATCATTGTATACACAGTGGTATAGCAAAAGTCAGGCCTACTTGTGTGTCTAAGCTTTGCTAGGTAAGATAAAAAAGTTGACTAAAATAAACTAATTTTATTATTAAGTGCCTGTTGATACTTTAATTTTATCTTTTGTCTGAGATATACTTAATTCAGTTTTGTATAAAAATGATATCTAATTTATACTGATTTGAAGGAAACGTCCAAAAGCTAATTAAATAATTATTTCAGAATCACGCTACATAGAACAATGGGGAAACCCTACGATAGTGCTGGATTCACTGCAACGCAGTTATTCCAAAATCTAAAATGGTATTATTCTTTTTCTAAGATAAATTTTGCTCTAGGAAATCATAATTTTTTTTAGTAAAAATTTCTAAAATATTAAGTTGTTTTGACTTTAATTACTTTTTTGTAGTAAAAGCCTGAAAACTTTTGACATCACCTATAGTTGTATCTTGTTTATATTTAAATCTGTCTGTAACCTCTAAAACATCATGGTGAATAATACTCTTAATGAAAACACAGAAACTAATGGTCAAGCCATAGAAAATTCGGAAAACAATAGTCAATATAGTAAACCAAGTAGTGAATTTAAAATCAAAGTTAAGAAGCTGAATAGTAATAAAGAAGGATTCAATATTGATGAAATTATTGATGCTATTCAAACAGCAATAGTTGAAGTTATCGAACTAGAAATTACCACTTGGGTTCCAGAATCATCTACTCAGTTAGAACAACTAAAAGAGCAGCAAATTGCTCAACCAGGTAATCGAATGCGCACTATAATCAATCTAATTGATGGTGATATAACTAATGAAGTTGGTAGTCAATTTGTTGGGAGCGGGCCATATACAGAACTTCGCGAATTTCATCTAACTCAAATCAAAGAAAGTCGGGAAATTATGCAAAAAAATATAGAAAGTTTGCATAAGCTATATGGATTTTTTATAGAAATTATGAAATCTCGTAAAACTTCACAACAATCGCTATCTCGTCCACAGTAATTATTAATATTAATTAATAGTTAGTAAACCTAAAATACCTACAGAATAGGAATTTATCCAAACCTGTAGGTTAATTTGCTTTAAATAAATCAAGAAAATTATGACTATGCCTAACAAAATTCAAGAACAAGCCAAAGATTTGCTAGAGAAAGTAGTCTCATCTGTACATGAATTAGTTGATGATATTACAGCTTTAGAAATAAATACAATGGTTGTGGATCAAATTACTGGTGCAAAGTTTAATGCTTGGCAAGCGTATGAAGAGATTTATTCAATAAATGACAAAGACTACTTTGATGTCAAAGGAATTCCAAATCCAGACGATTTACCAGAACCACAAAAAACTCAAGCTCAAGAATTACGCAAGCGTTATACAAGTCTATTTTCGCAACTTGAAAGAGAATATTTTTACATTCTCCTAGAAAAAAGTAATGAGAGTAGTGAGCCAGATTCCAGAATAATCCAATATCAAGAGCGTCTTAAATATCAGGTGGAACATAAAGCGAATATTCTTCCAACTGACGAGGTATACATAAAGTTAGCTCGACCAATATTGCCTGCTCCCACTCCTGTTGCAGATCGAGAAGAAAATAATCTAAAAAGTTTGCAGCAAAGATGGAAAGAGATTGAAGAACTTTTAAATAATGATAAATTTATTCGTACTTTGCGGAAAATGTCTGAACTAAAAGCGGCACTTAATAGTGGCAATATTACCACCGTAGATATTGATGTTATTTATGCTCAAACTGTTATGCAATTAGATGGAGATATTATTAGTCGTTATCATAAAAAGCTATTTCAATTACCTGAAGGAGATAGAGATTTAATTCTAAAAATACATAATGAAGGGGTAGTTGCTGGAGAGAAACAGTGGCGTGGAACACTAGATTTTCTGATTGGTATTGTACAAAATATCGCAAAATTATCCCGACAATGAACTCTGAGAAAACACACACAGATAATGAAGCTGATGTTCAACTCTCTTTCTTTGTACAAATACCTCAAGGCACTCCTATTGAACTAGAAATTAAGGTTGAACCAGGACAGTATACTTTTTATCTAAATAAAACCGTTTTAAAACAAATTGAAGAAGCACGAGAAATAGGCTGCTCTTTATACATTCCACCAAAATTACTAGCTTATCTTTGGTACTACAATTGTTTTAGCGATAAAATTTGCTTTAGTACTAACACTACGTTATACACTCAATTAGTAGTTAATAAAAAAAACTTTAAAATATTTGACAATACTTTTATCGTAAATTTTATCAAATTATTCTGGAGTAAAGCATTACAAAATAAATCGAAATTACAGTATGGACTTACTTTTAATTCTTATTATAGAGAAGATACATCAGCTTTATATTTTTGGAAAGAACAAGATATTATTTTACAAAGCAATATCTTATTTTATGGCGACATAATTCACAAAATTAGGAGTGATGTTATCCAAAATCCTCAGTGTTTAAATATTGTTTCTGTTCATTATTGGCTTATTGAACAAATACTAAGCTGTCTTCGGAGTAAATTAAATCTGCTAGTTTGGGAGATAGCTTCTCTCTTTCCTGCTGGTTTTCTAGTTTACAATCTTCATCCAGCAAATTGGATGCTAGTAATATTTGCTTGGTTAGGGTTAACTATATTATTTGCTACTACTCGCTATATAGTTGTTAATCAACTTCAAAGTCGTACTTCCATAAACTCTAAATTTATAAATAGCTTGATATGGACGCTGATTTGTTTCATTCCTAGTGTTGTTGCTACTACTAGCTTTAGTAACATTACTGGCTTATTATTACCGCTTTTTTCACTGATCGCCCCAAAACTTGTAAAGTACATTTTAAGCTTTACATGGGGGCGAGTTGTTAAATTGATTATGCGTCCCTTATTAAGAAATTTCAATTAAATAAAATCCTTTTAACTCTCTTTTTTTCACTATCGCTAGAGTAAAATCCAAAATTCTTACTCAGAATTGAGCTTTGAATATTCTCTCCCGAAAGTGATTAATCAGAATTCAGAATTCTGAATTCTGAATCGGCTACGCCCCGGTGCGCTAAAAGAATTAGAATAATCTCTCTGTCTAGCTTTAAGACCTAAATACTGTACAACACTTTCCTTGAAATCTGCTGCAATTTAGCTAACTTATAAAAGGGGTTGGCTTTTTGATGATTTTTACTTTGTCAATATTTGCCAACAATGTCCGGCGATCGCCCAATCTTCTTGAGTATGTATAACTAATATTCTCACTGTTGAGTCAGGTGTGGCAATATCTTTATTGACTGGCTGCTGTTGATTTTTCTCAAGGTCTATTTTCAGTCCGATAAATCCAAAGGCTTCACAGGCGGCTTGGCGAATTTCCGCAGAGTGTTCACCTACACCTGCTGTGAATACTAAAGCATCTAATCCCCCCAAACTAGCAAGCATTGCGCCGATACCAGAACGCAAGCGATGCACGTAGATATCCCACGCCAGTTGAGCGCGGGAATTACCTTGAGCCATCGCTTCTCTGACTTCACGCATATCGCTAGATACACCCGAAATTCCTTTTAACCCAGAAGCTTTATTTAGTAACTCATCCAACTTTTCGATAGAGTAATTGCAGTGTCGCAACAGATAAATCAAAATCCCCGGATCGACTGAACCAGAACGGCTACCCATCATTAATCCGTCTAAGGGCGTGAATCCCATAGTAGTATCAATACTGCGACCGTTTTTAATCGCCGCTAAAGAGCATCCATTCCCCAGATGGCAGATAATTAATCGCTTAGGTGCAACATCTCGACCGAGAATTTGGACAGCACGTTGAGAACAGTATTGGTGACTAATACCATGAAACCCATAGCGGCGAATACCTTGCTCTACCCACTGATACGGGCCTGGATAAATTGCTGCTGCATCGGGTAAAGTGGCGTGAAATCCGGTATCAAACACTGCTACTTGAGTGACATCTTTTAGGATGTGTTCAATTGCTTCTATGCCTTCCAAAGCAACTGGATTATGTTCGGGAGCAAGATTAGACAGATCGGCGATCGCTTTTTTGACATCTTCGGTAATTACCACACTATCTCGATAATCCTCTCCACCGTGTACGATCCGATGCCCTACCACATCGATTTCTGACAAGCGATCGATTACCTTGGTGGCATCACGATCGAGTGTATTGAGCATATAGGTGAGGTGCGCCTGTGGGGAATCACCAGAGATTGATTTTTGCAGCGTTCCACCCGTAACAGTTTTCACCTCAATTTCTGCCACACTCCGATCTTGAGTCCAGTTGATTTTTCCTTCCCAAAGGGGTTGGGGTGCTTGGGTGGGCAGAGTTTCACCTGCAATTTCGTACAAACAACTCTTTTGGCTGCTCGATCCGGCATTTAGCACCAATATTTTCATAGTGACAACACAAAAAGACGATCTCTTTTGATCGTGTCACTAATTCTAGCTTCATGCTTAGTACAGTCTTGCGTAAAAGCGTAGCCTTAACAATATGTGAGTTCGACAGACCTCTCCCAGACAGCCTCGCTCTCCTAAAAGGCGAACGCGTTGCGTCTCTCTAAGGAGAGGGAGGAGTAATGAGTAAGGAGGGTTTTTACTCCCCTCTCCTGGTAGGAGAGGGGCTGGGGGAGAGGTCAAAATAGCACTCGTCGAACTCATGTTAACAATACAAGCCGATGCATTAACAAGGCGGCCGTTGCATTAACAATACAAGCTGACGTATTAACAAGGCCGCGGCCGCATTCACAATACAAGCCGATGTATTAACAAGGCCGCGGCCGCATTCACAATACAAGCCGATGTATTAACAAGGCCGCGACCGCATTCACAATACAAGCGAACGCATTGGCATTGCACAGTATTGCCTTTCATGAATTCGCTATAAATTAATGAAATTCTGTACTTAGTTTTCTCACGGTACAACAAGACTTTGAAGCTTCTAGATTTCAGAGACTTGGAACTAGGAAGCGAAAAGAAGTGGCTTGGTCAATTATCATTTCGTAGTTTGATTGGGCGGATGTCGCGGATCTTGAGGGTTCTTTTGCCTGCGTTATCGTCGTCATCAATTGTTAGCAGAGATTTCACGACCGTATGGTTTGCATTTCCACCAGTCACGGTGAGAACAAATGCTGAGTAACTGTTAGTGTTTGTGCCACAACCACTCCGGTCATGGAAGGTTTGATTCCATTCACCAATACGGACACCCTCGCCTCGTGGCTCATCACCACTTTGTTTAATTTCATTGAGGAGAGCTACTTTCAGTTGAGATAGCTTTGATTTTTTATCGGCAAGCATAAGTTTAAGAAACTTCTCGCGATTTACGTTGTCAAGGTTGCCGCCGTTGCTGCATTTATCTTCGTAGTTGGCAAAAGCTGAATTTGGGCTAGTCATCACCAGTGCTGGGATGTTGGCAGACTCAGAGGCGTGCCCACTTGTTGCCGCTAGTGCGAGAACACATAAAGTTAAAGTACAAAAATCAAAGCGCATTCAATTCTCCAAGCGTGAATTAGTGTGTCCAATCAAGATTAACTGCAACGGACACTAAAGGAGAGGGTTTGCAGGCGTATGTAGCAAAGGGGTGACATGAGCAGGCGCGACCTGAACTGGTCGTTTAGAACGCGGAGCCTACTCCGCTAAGGGATTCACACCCCTTACCCTCACGGAAACGACTCTAATAAAGAGTTTGGTCACGCCCAAGTAAGTAATGAAACAGGCGGAGTGCAGACCCCGAAAGTAGCCGTAACTAGCAGCCTAAAACTGGTTATAGAGCAAGAGGGAGTTCTCTATGATGAACATTAAGTGAAGTGTCATTTTAAACTACGTCATTTGACAAAGAGCCAAATCAGGCTGATAGGCTTTAACCAAAAGGTAAATGGGTAGTTTTGGTGTTCTGCTCTCACCAAAACGTGTGAATACAAATCCCATCGTAGAAAAGACAACATCTAAGGAGAACATACAACTAAACGACGCAACAGGGTAAACCCTACAGAGTCTAAGAGAGGTCGAATACTCTTAGTAAGTCCGAGGCAACAAAGACCGAATTCTTTGGTGGGTAGAGGATGAAGTAAAAAGCGAACGCTAACCTGTAATGGGGTAGATAGGGGTTCAAAATTTGCCCTTGACCGAAAGGAATAGCCAACTTACTTTGGGTTTTACACGAAAAGACAAAAAGTTAAAAGAAACTTAATCTGAGGACAAGTTAGATGGTGACAGCAATGTCAACAAACGGACTGAGGAAACAACTAGAAGACTGGAGCCGTATTAAGTGGCAGAAAGTCAACAAACTTGTTAAGAATCTACGACAAAGAATCTTTCGTGCTAGAAAACTTGGTAACTTCAAAACTCTTCGGAGTCTACAGAAGTTAATGCTCACAAGCTACGCAAACTTATTATTATCTGTTCGACGTATCACTCAGACAAATCTTGGTAAAGCAACGGCAGAAATTGATAAAGAAATTATCAATACCCCAATGCAACGAGTGATTCTGGTAAACGATTGGAATGGGGGAAACCTGTTGCCAACTCGAAGGGTAGAGATACCAAAACCCAATGGAAAAAGAAGACCGCTCGGAATCCCAACCGTGCGTGACAGAATCGAACAGGCAATAATCAAGAATTCACTAGAACCCGAATGGGAAGCCGTGTTTGAACCAAATTCCTATGGTTTCAGACCTGGAAGAAGTTGTCAAGATGCTATAGAACAAGATTTTATCAGACTCTGTGGTGGTAGAGACACTTGGGTTTTAGAAGCTGATATTCGAGGATTTTTCGATAACATTGCTCATGAATCCATCCTTGACATGATTAGTAACTTTCCCAAAAGAGAGTTAATCAAAGGATGGTTAAAAGCTGGATTCTTCTACGAGGGAAAATTAAGCCCAACAGAGAAGGGGACACCACAAGGTGGCGTAATATCACCACTATTAGCCAACATAGGATTGCATGGATTAGAAAACTTTATTAAATCTACCAATCAAAAACTTGGCGTGGTTAGATATGCTGATGACTTTATCGTCACAGCTAGAGACAAGGAAAGCCTCGAAAAAGTCCAAATTCAGATTCAACAATGGTTATCAATTAGAGGACTCGAATTCAGTTCGGAGAAGACATTCATCACGTCAATAAAAGAGGGATTTGACTTCCTCGGCTTCAACCATCGTCACTATGACGGTAAGCTCCTAATCAAGCCATCGAAGAAAAAAGTCCTAGACTTTTGTAAGCGAATTGGGAATGAAATAAAAGCACATAACGGAGCCGAACAGGAAGTTGTAATCAATAAACTCAATCCAATTCTCCGTGGTTTTGCTAACTATTATAAAGGTGCAGTTAGCAAAGAAACCTTTGACTACATTTCGTACAGAGTGTGGCAATACCTTTGGGGTTGGGCAAAGCGTAGACACCCCAAGAAAAACGCAAAATGGGTAAGGAAACGTTATTTCAAAACCTTAAAATCCAAGCAATGGACATTCGCTTGCACTATCAGCGACCGCCGAGGGAAAGAAAAGAATTTAGTCCTTTTCCCAATAGCGTATACATCCATTGAACGCCATATCAAGGTTAAGGGAGAAGCGTCACCTGACGACCCCTCACTAAAGGAGTACTGGGAAAAGCGTCATCAGAAATTTGGTAAAAGTTACTGGGAGAAGAACTCTCGGAACTATAAAATAGCTCAAATCCAAAATTGGTCTTGTCCAATCTGCGGCGAACCATTACTTAATGGCGAGGAAATAAACACCCATCATATAGTACCCGTGGCTCAAGGTGGACTAGACGACATAGAAAACCTTCAGCATTTACACATAGCGTGTCACAAGCAGGTACATTCAAAAAACCCAAGTTTTTCTAGTTTGAAGTAAGGCTTGAGCCGGATGAGTGCAAAAGTCTCATGTCCGGTTCTTAGGGGAGGGGATGGAGGTGACTCCTGAACCTTACCCGACTGATACCAAAGGTTACGAATATGCAACAAACGAAACCCCTAACTGAAATCGTTATACTAACTGTGGGAGGCTGTTTATCTATCCAGCCAGATTCCATAGTTGTGTTTTTTATAGCTTGTTGCACTATGTCTTTCTTCAAAACCCCGCTGATTGGTTTAAAAGCTGACTCATTTCGTCATCCATTAGACCTGGAAGCTACCAGAGCGCTCAAGCAGATACCAGGCATAGATATGTTGGTGCGAAATTGGCTCGGGCCAATGGCAGAGCAGGTTTTTTATGTGGAAAATATTGCCTCTAGCATTTTGGTGGGTGAAAAGCAACTACCCGATTTATACAAGCTATTGTTAGATGCCTGTAAAATCCTGGATATCGATCCTCCCCAGTTGTACGTTCGGCAACATCCGGCTCCTAACGCCTATACTTTTGCTGTGCGCGGTAAGCAGCCTTTTGTGGTGGTACACACTTCCCTGATTGATATCCTTACACCAGAGGAAATACAAGCAGTAATCGCCCACGAGTTAGGGCATCTCAAGTGTGACCATAGCGTTTACTTGACACCTGTAAATTTATTAATATTAGCTGCGGCGATTGTGCCCAATGTCGGAACCTTCGTGGCTCAAGCTATACAGGCGCAACTTTTGGAATGGGTACGTTGTGCTGAGTTTACCTGCGATCGCGCTGCATTACTAGCAACTCAAGATCCGAAAGTGGTCATGTCCGTGTTGATGAAGTTGGCTGGTGGTTCTCCCACCTTAGCGCCACAACTGAATCTCGATGCCTTTGTTGCCCAAGCCCGCGCTTACGATGATATTAGCAAGACAGAACTGGGTGAAATGGTCAAAGCTGCTCGCACAGCCCAATTAAGCCATCCAGTGCCAGTACTGCGGGCGCGAGAAATTGACCGTTGGGCAAGCAGCACCGAATATCAAACTCTGTTGCACAGTCACGGACTGAAGTCTACTAATAATGAAGTTGCACCCAAAGGTGGATGGCGCAATTGGTAGAGCTTCTATTGACAACCGTTTTTTGGCTATATAAGCAGAAAAATTTTTAATAGATCGTGAGAAGCGATCGCCAAATAGCGATCGCTTCTCCTTTTGCTCAAAAAACGCAAACTCTAATTACACTACATATCCCTTTTGTCAACTAGAAGCTTTTAAAGCTGCTTCTGCTTGGGAATGTAACAACAAACCGTATTCTAAGCCCTCCACCACTGCTTGATAGGAAGCCGCCAAAATATTGGTGGAAACCCCTACCGTCGTCCAGCGTTGACGACCATTGCCTGATTCTACCAACACACGAGTTTTCGCCGCAGTGCCCGTATGTCCGTTGAGAATTCGCACTTTGTAATCTGTCAAATCAAAGGTTGCAATCTGAGGATAAAAGTTCACCAAAGCCTTGCGTAAAGCTGCATCTAAAGCTGCAACAGGCCCGTTACCTTCCGCCGCCTCCAAAATATTTTTGCCGTCAACAGCGACTTTGACTGTAGCTAGGGCATTGCTAGTTTCTTTCCCCTCAATCAAGTCACAGTGGACTTGAAAACCTTTGACTTCAAAAAACTTTTGGCGGCCTCCCAAAGCTTCGTGCATCAGCAACACAAAACTGGCCTCTGCGGCTTCAAATTGAAATCCTTCGCTCTCCAAATCTTTGAGGCGCTGGAGAATTTCTCTAGCATCTGCTTTTTGTTGATCCAATTCAATGCCAAAACTGCGGGCTTTGGCTAAAACATTGCTCAGTCCAGACTGTTCCGAAATCACAATGCGCCGACGATTCCCGACTTGTTCCGGCTGAATGTGTTCGTAAGTTAGGGGATTACGTTCTACAGCTGATACATGAATACCACCCTTATGGGCAAAAGCCGAACGTCCCACAAAGGGAGCGTGTTCATCTGGCGCAAGGTTGACCACCTCACTCACAAAACGACTAGCTTCTGTAAGTTGTGTGAGCTGGTCTTCTGTGATACAACTGTAACCCGCCTTCAGTTGTAAATTGGGGATTAGCGAACAGAGGTTAGCATTACCGCAACGTTCACCATAACCATTAATTGTGCCCTGTACCATCTTTGCCCCTGCCATCACGGCGGCTATTGCGTTAGCAACCGCCATTTCCGAATCGTTGTGAGTATGAATTCCAATTTGGGGCATTGGGGATTGGGGATTAGGGATTGGGAATTGGGAAGAGTCTTTCCTAGTCCCCAGTCCCCAGTCCCCAGTCCCCGATACCCAGTCCCCAGTCACCTTGACTACATCTTGCACAATTTGGCTAATTTCGTGGGGTAAAGTGCCGCCATTGGTATCACACAGGACTAGCCATTCCGCACCAGAGGCGATCGCAGCCTCTAATGTCTGTAAAGCATAATCTCGATTGTGCTTATAGCCATCAAACCAATGTTCGGCATCGTAGATAATGCGGCGCCCTTGAGAACGGAGGTACTCAATGGTGTCGCGAATCATCGCCAAATTTTCTTCTAATGTCGTCTTGAGTCCGGTTGTCACGTGTAAATCCCAAGACTTGCCAAAAATCGTTACCCAGCGAGTTCCCGCCGCCAAAATATCCTGTAGCATCGGTTCGGTGGCGGCAGTAGAGTTGGGGCGTCGAGTCGAACAAAAAGCGACAATTTCAGCCTGTTTGAGCGGATCTTCTTGGAGTTGCCAGAAAAATTGTACATCCTTGGGATTGGCACCAGGCCAACCACCTTCAATAAAGGGAATTCCCAGTTGATCGAGTCTACGGGCAATGCGTAACTTATCTTCTATCGATACAGATAGCCCCTCGCGCTGAGTGCCATCCCGTAATGTAGTGTCATAGAGCCAAAGTTGAGGTGAAGAATTTGTGGTCATAAAACTGGGACCGACGAGACAACTTTCGAGGCAATGTGTCAATATACAACAAAAAGCCAGTTTGGCAATTTAAAAATGCCTAAAGTAATAGCTGAAGGTAAAACAATAGATTGCGAACATGGAAGCAATCTGCGCAAGATTTTGCTGCAAAATGGTATTAACCTCTACAATGACGGTGCTAAGGTAATAAACTGTCGGGGCATTGGCAGTTGTGGTACCTGCGCGGTTAAGGTAGAGGGCAAAGTCTCAGCAGCGAACTGGCGCGATCGAACACGGCGTTCGCTTCCTCCCCATTCTCCTACAACAGACTTACGTTTAGCCTGTCAAACTCAGGTTTTAGGCGATGTGAAAGTGACAAAGTTTGATGGATTTTGGGGACAAGGTTCTCGAATAGTGTGGACACCAAAAGGTTAAAAAGGAGTTAAGACAAGATGGGTAGATGGACACCCTTAATTTTAATGGCTGGAGGTTTAGCCATTCTGCTTGGTACATTACTGGGCATCAACTTTCCGATGGGCGTACAAACTGCTAACGCTCCTAGTGACAAAAAATCAGAAGTCCTGCCAGCTAATATCAATGTTAATAGCAGTGCTGGCAGCAAAAATGAAGAAACTGCAACAGAAGGAAACGAAACAACTGAAACCAACCAAAACAGACGCTCTATTGTAGCTCCAAGACCTGACAACAGGAGTAACGTTGCTCAGAATTCTGGCGATGACTCAACATCACCTGCTGACACTACAACAGAGAATAATACAGATTCTTCAGGAACAAGCACACCATCCAGCGATACAAATCAAAGCAACGAACCAATTCGCGCCTTATGGTAACAATCAGATCCGTCTTCAGACCCGTCTTTAGTTACGAGTTATAAGTTATAAGTTATGAGTTATGAGTTATGAGTTATTAGTTATGTACCAATGACAAATGACAAATGACTAATGACTAATGACTAATGACTAATGACTAATGATTAGTGAGACTGTAATTATTGGTGGCGGCGTTATTGGTTTAGCGATCGCCATTGAACTAAAATTGCGCGGGACAAACGTCACCGTGCTTTGTCGTGACTTTCAGGCTGCCGCTACCCACGCCGCCGCCGGGATGTTGGCACCAGATGCGGAAAACATCGCTAATGAAGCAATGCGTTGCTTGTGTTGGCGATCGCGTGCCTTATATCCCGACTGGACGCGCAAATTAGAAGAACTGACCGGCTTAAATACTGGCTACCGTGCCTGTGGTATCCTTGCACCCGTGTTTGAAGAGCCAGGGGGGCAGGGGAGCAGGGGAGCAGGGGAGCAGAGGAGCAGAGGGGAAAGTCTTTCCTCCTCATCTCCCTCATCCCCCTGTTACTGGTTAAACAAGGAGGCAATTCATCAATATCAGCCAGGATTGGGAGCCGAGGTAGTTGGTGGCTGGTGGTATCCTGAAGACGCCCAAGTTGATAATCAAGCTCTAGCTCACGTATTGCGGACGGCGGCTGAATCTATTGGTGTTGAACTCAAAGATGGTATTACGGTAGAAGGATTTTTACAGCAGCAAGGACAAGTGGTTGGCGTGCAAACCAATGCTGGAATAATTCGCGCCGCGCACTATGTTTTAGCTTCAGGTGCTTGGTCAAATGAATTGTTACCGCTACCTGTGCTACCCAGAAAAGGACAAATGCTGAGTGTGCGGATACCAGAAGTTTCGCCGGAATTGCCCTTGAAGCGGGTTTTGTTCGGGCAGGATATTTACATCGTACCAAGACGCGATCGCCTGGTTATTGGCGCAACCAGTGAAGACGTTGGCTTTATGCCCAACAACACCCCAGAAGGTATTCAAAAATTACTACAAGCTGCCATCCGCCTGTATCCCCAATTAAAGCATTATCCCATCCAAGAATTTTGGTGGGGATTTCGCCCAACCACCCCTGATGAATTACCCATCCTGGGCACTAGCCACTGTCAAAATTTAACCTTTGCTACGGGTCATTACCGCAACGGAATTCTACTTGCGCCCGTAACCGCCGCTTTGATTGCCGATTTAATCTTAGAACAAAAATCTGACCCCCTACTTGCTGATTTTCACTATTCGCGTTTTCAGTCCAAGTCATCTACCTCCACCCCAATGCTGACTCACTCTGCTAATTTCTCTAACAGACATCACTCTGCTATATCCCCACTCCCCACGGATGCGATTAATCGCGTCTCTACCGATTCCCCATTGATTATCGCTGGCAAAACCTTCCAATCCCGCTTGATGACGGGAACTGGTAAGTATCGCAGCATTGAGGAAATGCAGCAAAGCGTCGCCGCCAGCGATTGCCAAATTGTCACCGTAGCAGTACGACGGGTACAAACCAAGGCTCCGGGACATGAAGGTTTAGCTGAAGCCTTGGATTGGACAAAAATCTGGATGTTACCCAATACCGCAGGTTGTCAAACTGCTGAAGAGGCGATTCGGGTGGCGCGTTTAGGGCGAGAAATGGCGAAATTGCTGGGGCAAGAAGATAATAACTTTATAAAGTTAGAAGTAATACCCGACCTTAAGTATTTACTCCCAGACCCAATTGGGACATTGCAAGCAGCAGAACAACTAGTTAAAGAAGGCTTTGCAGTATTACCCTATATCAATGCTGACCCGATGTTAGCCAAGCGTTTAGAAGAAGTAGGCTGTGCTACAGTCATGCCTTTGGCATCACCAATTGGTTCTGGACAAGGACTGAAAACAACTGCCAATATCCAAATAATCATCGAAAATGCAGGTGTGCCAGTGGTAGTAGATGCTGGTATTGGTTCACCTTCAGAAGCCGCTCAGGCAATGGAATTGGGAGCAGATGCCTTGTTAATTAATAGTGCGATCGCTCTTTCTCCAAAACCAGCAGCAATGGCTCGTGCGATGAATTTAGCAACAGTCGCCGGTCGTCTAGCATACCTTGCTGGCAGAATGCCTATTAAAGATTACGCCAGTCCTAGTTCACCTCTAACTGGGACGATTACTAGTTAGGCAATAGGGCATGGGGCATGGGGCATGGGGCATGGAGAATAAACAGACAAGACAGACAAAGGGACAAGGTGACAAGGCGACTTGAGTCAGAACTTGCAACAAGTCTTTCCCTTGCCCTCAATTTTCCTTTCCTAATGCCCAATGCCCAATGCCCAATGACAAATGACAAATGACAAATGTAACGATTTATCTAGCAGTTTAAGACCAGATTTAGCATTTATGTAACATTAAATTAACGATAAAGATAAAGGAATTCATTCATGCCCTATACCAATGAAGAAGGCGGTCTTCTGAATAATTTTGCCCGGGAACCAAAGGTTTATCAAGCAGAACCTCTCACGGAAGGGCAAAAGCGAACTTATATCATACTAGGAATTGCCGCTACAGCTTTGGTTGCCGGCTTGATTCTAGTCGCCTTCTTTGTTTCTAAGAGCAGTTGATCGTAAAACATTTTAAGAAAACTTCATCTTTTTTATAGTTTTTCAGGTTCCGATTTTAAGAGGGGCCTGCTTTTTTATTTTTTGTTAAAATTGAACTAGGAATGAAAGTATATAATTATACTTTATTGTTCCTACTATAATTGAAAGCTCAATATATCCACAGCAGCACAACATCTACTTATTAAAAATCATTTTTATTATGACTTTAGTCCACTTGAATGCACCCAGAAAGGTGATATGTACTATGTTTTGGCTTTTTAGCCGCTATGAGCGTGAATGATACTGCACACAACAATAATTCTACTTGGAATCGGCAAGTATACCACCGCCTGAAACTTGCCTTAAGTCTTGGCTTACGACGACAAATTCTTTTGGCAGTTTGTGATGATTTATACTTAAGAAATCAAGTAGCAGCCCGTTTGCATTCTACATTGGCTTATCCTGTTGGACAGGTGCTATATCAATCATCAAATGCTCAGGAAAATAGCACTCCAGCTTATCCGCGATTAGTCACGTTGCGTTTGAATTTAAACGATCCCAATCCCATAATTCAGATTAATCAATGGTTGACTAATTACCCACCGCCAATTGTTGAGGCATCAAAAGATACTCCTGGAAGACCTTTTCCAGTACCAGCATTTCAGATTGTCGGCGTGGAACATCTTACGAAGCAACCAGTTGCAACACAGCGTTTATTTTTGCACTATCTCCGCTTAAGCGAACAATATTTCTCTACACAAGAATCCAGCCGATTTCTAGAATCTAATTTGCTTTTGTGGATACCACGTCCTTGGTTAGCGGCTATTAAGCAATCAGCACCACAGTTTTGGCGTTGTCGTACTGGCGTATTTGTCTTTGCTGGAGAACCCACACCAGCAACTCAGAATTTGGCCTATCCAGAACGTTTTTCACGTTCTGGAAGCTTGGATTTAGGCAATATTGAGCAGTCGATTCTAGATGAATCAGCTAACCAAGCAGAACTCAGAACCGCAACTACCGAGTTCAAGTTTGATAATAATTCTGATTTCCCAGTAGAGATACAAGAAAATCGCGTACACAAAACTGAGGAAGTTTCACCATCAACAGCGGATTTATTGAAGGCTACGCCACAACAACAGGAATCTACAAATCGGTCTGGTAGCGGGAGTAATAATCAATCGCTGTCGTCTTTATCTTATATTAGCAATGAGTTAAAAGAGCTAGTAACAGCAACAATAAATACAAGTATTGCTCAAAATACAGAGGATTCTTTACAACCACAGCAGATTTTGTTGGAGATTGAAGAATTACACGAAAATCTTGCTTCAGAGGAGATACTGGCAGAGGCTTATCATCGCTTGGGTACTTTATATCGTCTTCGGATTGAGCAAGGAGAGGCAACTTTAGAAAACCTAATGGTGGCAATTATTGCCTATCAAGAGGCAATTAGCTATGACGAAAGCTCACCGCAACTCCCAGATATCTTGAATGATTTGGGTACACTCTACTGGATGCTATACCGCACACCACCCAATTCTGAAGAGGGACAAACTTATATAGAGCAGGCAATAGAATTTTATCAGTTGGCGTTAAAGATAATTTCGCCTCAGACACATTTGGAAACTTACGCTCGCGTACAAAATAATTTGGGGACAGCCTATGGTGATTTAGCTCGTTTCTCTCACCCATCGGAAAATTGGCAGCAAGCAATTTTGGCTTACAGTGAAGCACTCAGCTACCGTACAGCTGAAATGGATTCATTAAAGTATGCAGCTTGCCAAAATAATTTGGGTACTGCTTACTGGCATTTAGGGCAATACAACCAACCGATTGTGCATTTAAAGAAAGCGATCGCAGCTTACAATGAAGCACTTGCACACTACAACCCGGAAGCAGAACCGCTCAAGTATGGCATGATTCAAAACAATATCGGTACTGCGTTTTGGAATCTAGCACAATACGAACAACCTGCCCAAAATCTCCAGCTAGCCATAGATGTTTATAGCGAAGCTCTCAAGTATCGCACTCCAGCTAATGTTCCCAGTGCCTGCGCCGCTACACAAAATAATCTGGGTACTGCTTACTGGCATTTAGCAAACCTATCTGAAACTACTAAAGAGGCACGGCAAAAATATCTGCAACTATGTATCAACGCTTACGAAGAAGCTATAGCTTTAGCTCACTCACTTAGCGGTACTTCTTTAAGTTTTGATTTGCTTGCCTCTCACAATAACCTGGGACTAGCACATTATCAGCTAGTAATAGATAAGTCTTTTAATATTGACAAAGCGACACGCTCTCAACACTTAGAAGTAGCATTAGATAACCATTTGCAAGCCTTAAACGGATTAAGTAAACAACCAGAGGCTTATCAAACAACCTTTGCTTATGTGGTTAAAACTATTCGTGCTTTTCATAATGAGTTAGGGATACAGGGACAAAATCTAGCTTTATCTAAAGTTCCTAGCCAGTTGTTACCAGAGATTTTGTCAAAATTATGAATCCCATTGCTCTCCATAGTGCGGAGAATGTCAAAAAACTGTAACTTCATATCAACTTGACAATTTATTGGTAAGTCAAGTAAGGTAGCGATGTTTACGACGGGCTACGTCTACGTAATTGCCTACGTAATTACTAGACTTCTTGCATAAATCAAAAAAGAACCCTAATCCGCCTTTGACTTACCTTAAAGTCTCCACTCTTGGTGAGAGGTAGCGTGTTAGGGAAATTTTGCAATCGGTTTACTGTTTTACTAATTACAAACTAGTGAAATATATTTTCACAACTCATAATTTTAACTTCATAAATATAAATTATTCATTAAATTATTTTGAAATACACATAAATATTTTATAAAAAATACAAGAAGACATTGGCGTATTTTCCGTAAATTTACTAAGGTAGACTGAATACCTACTTGAAAGAAGCTCCAGAATGAACGTTTAAACCTAGAATTATGAAACTAAGTTTTGTTTTCGCTACTGCTATATCTAGTTTTTTTGTGAGTTCGGCCACAGAATTTAGTTTCTCTGGTCAAGCACAAGCTCTAACTTTTTCTGGCATCTCTAGTGCGACATGGGGAAATCCAACTCCAGGAATCAATGATACTAATCCCATATATACAGGTGTGGCAAGTAACACATTTACCTGGGGTCAAGCTAATTTGCCGCCAGGACTTCCAAATAAACTAACCTCTAATGGAACTTCATTTTCTGCGGACATTAACTCTGTATTCAAAATAGCTGATTTAACTTACTTCAATGGTAAGGTACGCACTGATTCAAGCGTTGGATTTGTACCTTTAAATCTCAATCTATCTTTCAGCCCACCTGTGGGAACCAGCCAAGTTTTTGACTTTAACTTGCGTTTAGTAAATACACTTAATGACCCAAAAGATCCTGAGAATAGTGCAGACTTGGTATTTTTAGACACAAATTTGAGTAATCGCAGTTTCACCTTTGGAAGTAATAAATATACCCTTGAGTTAATCGGTTTTAATCTAGAAGGTCGCCAGATAAGTATTAAGGCTCTTGAAGAAGCTACAACTACAACAGCTATTTATGCCAAAATCAAAACTATACCCGAACCTGCGTCAGTGTTGGGTCTATCATTGCTAGGGATATACCTGATATCTCGTAAAAATCCTTGGAAAATAAATACAGGGAATAGGGAATAGATATATACTAAGTTTTGTTCAAAAATTAAATAGGAGTGCTACATAACAATCCGATTTGATTTTTGAACTTATTTACGGGGACAGATAAGAGGCAACGCTCAAGAAGGTTCTTTCAATTGTATGGGGTTTTTTCACGCAATCAAAAATTTGGGCGATAAAAATATAGAGACGCGATTTGTCGCGTCTCTACAGGGGTTTAGCGTTTTTTGATAGACGCGATGAATTGCGTCTTTATGCAGGGTTAGGTTGGGTTCGGCTTTGAAGTAGCTGGATAATTGCAGCTTTTTCTAAGATTCCAACTAGGACGCCATTCTCACGAATCACGGGAAGTACAGATAGTTTTTGTTGTTCGAGTAACTGCATGACTTCCAGCAGAGGTTGATCTGATTGGACTGTGGTAGATTCGGTAATTGGTCGCATGACTTCTTTAACTTGAGTTTCTGACCACAGTGCTGTGGGGATGGTTCTTAAATTATCAATTGCGATCGCACCTATTAATTGTCCATCATCATCAGTCACTAAGAACCGATGCCAGTTTTGCCCACTTATGACTCGCTCATCGGCAAACTCTCTTAAGGTAAGATTAGCAGATACAATCGGGCTGTCATGAGTTACAGCATCTTCGGCTGTCAAACCTGTAAGTTTTTCTTGGACTCTGGCAAATTGAGCCGAATTACCAGCATTTTGCAACAAGAAGAAGCCAATTAACAAGTTCCAGAAGTTACCGGAGTTGCCAAATAATAGTAGAGGAACTACACCGGAAAGAATTGCTACCCAACCAAATATTTGCCCGACTCGACTAGCAAAGGTGACACCTTTATAAGGATTACCTGTAATTTTCCAAACTATGGCTTTCAGTATATTTCCGCCATCTAAGGGCAAGCCAGGAATCAAGTTAAACAGTGCTAATGCTAAGTTAACCGAAGCGAGAACACCAAGAATTGCAGCTAACGGCCCTGATGCAGCAGTCGTAACACCAATAGCTGTAACGATACCGCATAGTAGTAAGCTTACCATTGGCCCGGCGATCGCTACCCAGAAAGCTTCACCTGGGGTTTTCGACTCTTTTTCTAAGCTCGCCAAACCGCCAAATATAAACAGCGTGATGGATTTGACATCAATTCCCTGGCGAATCGCAACAAAACTGTGGCCTAATTCATGGGCGACGACAGAGGCAAATAACATCAGCGCTGTCATCAATCCTAGTAGCAAAGCCAATCCCGCAGACAATTGGGGAAATTGCGCCGCCAGTCCACTGCTATAGCTCCAAGTTACTAAACCCAGAACTAAAAACCATGATGGATGGATATAGAAGGGAATTCCGAAGAGATTACCAACGCGAATTGTGCCATTCATGTCGTTCACCTTTGATTTCAGCTTCGAGAGGTTTGCTTTTATCCTTCTCGATGTCTTTATTGTAACGAAAGGTTAAGAGATTTTAATCTTGATGGCGGTAGTGGTGTCCGTCGATAAAGGTGCGGTTATTGGGAATATTGAGAGCATCCAAATTCAAGAAGCAGGAGAAACCTTGGATCGCGTCGATAGCGCATTTCGATACAT
This sequence comes from Nostoc sp. DedSLP04, assembly GCF_034530775.1. Classification (NCBI taxonomy): domain Bacteria; kingdom Bacillati; phylum Cyanobacteriota; class Cyanophyceae; order Nostocales; family Nostocaceae; genus Nostoc; species Nostoc sp. DedSLP04. Next base: position 60,739 of record NZ_JAVRCL010000012.1, read on the forward strand.
TTTTTTGTACGAATGCTGCTTTATACCCAGAACTTCTGTCTGAAATGGGGCGCTCAACAACCCTCCTAGTAATAAAAAGGACAGTCCACTGTACTCTCGCACGAGCCAAACATGAATAGACCTCTTGCATAAATCAAAAATAAGAAAGAACCCCACCCCACCAAAGCTACGCTTTGTCTCCCCTCCCGAAGAGCGGGGAGGGGGAGGGGTTGGGGGTGGGGTGTTAGGGACTTTTGCAAGAGGTCTAATGAATAGTCCACCAGGCAGGATCGTTGAACTAGGCAACCCCAATCGTTAATAACTGAGCAATCAAGAGAGGTTAAAGACAGTTTAAGTCGTATAAAAACGGATTTGTATCCAACGTGTGGGAACACGTTCAATTTCCGATTTTGTGGTCATGTCAGACTGCCTATTTTACGTTTAAACCCAATGTCCCCGTAGCATATAACATTGCTTTATTGACTAACTCAGCCCCCGCTTTTTCGGGTGAACCGACATCGAATGGAGGAGCTGGATCGTACTCCATTAATAGTTGAGCGATCTTGGCGGCTTCTTCACCACAAAGGACTTCAGCGATCGTTAGACCAAAATCAATGCCTGCCGTAACCCCCCCACCAGTTATGCGATTTCGGTCAATCACAACTCGCTCCGTTCCGACCTCAACGCCCAACGTTGCGAGTTGTTCGCGCATCATCCAGTGAGTCGCCGCTCGATAGCCTTGTAGTAGTCCTGCCTTCGCTAAAAACTCAGACCCGCCGCACACAGAGGTGATGAACTTTGCTGTGCTCCCCTGTTTGTGGAAAAACTCAAGCACTTCTGGATCGTTTACTACTGCACTCTGTCCTAAACCGCCGCCGACGCAGATTGCGTCTAAAGGTGGGCAATTTTCAAAGGTAGTATCGGGCAAAATCATCATTCCGTCATCGGTTTTGATCGGGTCTAAAGCTTTCCAGATGCGGTGGATCTGGACACCAGGAAGCGAATTAAAAACTGTCTGGGGCCCTACAATATCAAGTGCTGTCATGCCAGGATAAAGTACCAAGCCAATAATATGTTTTTGTGAGTAAGTCATGAATCAATCTCCTGATGAAAGTTGCTATGAAATCTATCCTTAAAGAATTGAAAGTTAAGGATTTAGTCTTGGTTGTGGTTAGGAAATACAATGCGAAATGTCCGATGAACTAGGGTTGTAGAAATAGAGAATAAGGAAAAGCCGATAAGTGGATGGAAGACTGCTAAAGGAAAAGAAGTCTTCAAGTGAATTGTGAGAAATTGCAGTCCCAACAACACTGGAATACTTGCAGTAAGGTTCTGGACTCTTGAAGGAAACGGCATCAGAAAGACCCATATCAACAAAATTAGCGAGAGTCCGCTATATCCTCGCACGAGCCAGATATGTAGGTTCCACCAATCAGAGTTGTAAAAGTAAGCCAGTCCAACACTGAATACTTGGATTGCTAAACAGAGATTAAAAAACACTACTGCGATAAAAAAACTAATTTGAATCCAGCGCCCGGATATCTGTGTATCATCAATCCCAGGATTTAGAGTCATGGTTAAGTAATCCCAAAAAAAGCAAATAAATTAGTCATTGGTCATTAGTCATTGATAAAGAGTTTTTTGGTACATACCTCGCAAGAGAGTGCCCAAAAAAACTAATGACAAGTGACAAATGACAAATGACAAATGACTAAAGCTAAGATAAGTCTGGTTGCTATACTGCGCCTAGACCTCGAAAGGGTACAATTTGCCAATCATGATTGCCTTACAAGCTCTGTTTCATGCAATTGCTCAAGCTAAAGATGAAGAGACATTGCGATCGCACATACGCACCGAAATGAGTGAATATTTTTCAGCTACACGATGTGGGCTGTTTTTCTTTGCTCAAATTCCTCTAGCTAACAGCAAGCTCCAAAAAGCAGTGGAAACCGCATTATCACCCCAACACAACCCAGTTGCACGCTACTTGCTAGAACATCATGCCCCTGTTCATGAAGCTTTAGTAGTAGAACCTAAGACGTGGAGGTTGATTTGTCCTCGTGCCGATCACTGGCACGTTATGGCAGGGCCAATTGTCAACAATGGTCAGTTAGTAGGCGCGGTAGGTTTTACTCGTCAGCAAGGAATGCCTGCATTTGATTCACAAAATCTTACAGATTTGAGTGCGCTTTGTTTGCATATTTCTACTTGGGTGGCAATGGTGCGGCAATATCCACTAATATTACAGACAGAGCGTTTAACGCCTCGTGAAATGCAAATTGCTGACTTGGTGGCTCAAGGACAAACCAATGCAGAAATTAGTGCTGAACTTTGGATTACTGAAAACTCTGTCAAGCAAGCCTTAAAAAGGATGTTTCGCAAGCTTGAAGTTTCATCTCGAACTCAGATGGTTGCAAAGCTTTCCACAGTTTCAAAATAAATAACCTTTTATTGGCCTCATTAATCCTGGATTTCTCTGCTTATGTCACTGGAGAAAGGCAAGGGGCAGGAGGCAGGAGGTTTTAGAAAAGAATTTTCTCTGGAGGCAAAATGGCCTGAGAGCAACTAAATTTATTTATGAAAAATAAAAAAATATGTATTTTATTAACTGGATACAAGAAATACAGCTTCCTTCTTAAATTGCCGTTCGGCTGAGGCTCATGTGGAAGTCTAAATTTATTTATGGGGATTCCTTCAGCATAGCTGCTCCTTAACCTGCCCCCTGATAACCATGTCTAGCAAAATTCAAGTGATACGTTATCAGGGGTGTATTTTCTGGCTTAAGCATCCACTTATGCGGAAATTTTCTCCATCTGCTGAGAAACTTTCTGTAACATCGGGGTAATTATATCGGCAGGCACAGGACAACTGAAGTAATAACCCTGACCTTCATCACATCCTTGCATTTTCAGGTAGTCAAGCTGTTCTTGGGTTTCCACACCCTCTGCTGTGATGTTCAACCGCAGGCTTTTTGCCAGGGCAATAATCGCATTCGTGACGGCAGCACTATCAGGATTAGACGTGACATCTTGTACAAATGACCGATCGATCTTGAGCATATTCACGGGAAAGCGCTTCAAGTAGTTGAGGGAGGAATAACCAGTACCGAAGTCATCTAGAGCCAAGCATATACCCAGTTCTCGTAATTGTTTTAAGGTTTTAATCGATCGCTCCATATCACCCATCAAGAAGCTTTCTGTCACTTCCAATTCCAGGTAAGATACTTGGAGTCCAGTTTCCTCAAGAATTTGACTGACGATCTCAACCAGATTCGGTAGTTCAAACTGTCGGGCTGACAGATTTACAGATATCCGAATTGGGTTAAATCCAGCAAGCTGCCAAGCACGGTTTTGGGCACAAGCAGTTCGCAAGACCCATTCACCAATTGGTAGGATCAAACCATTGGCTTCAGCAATGGGAATAAACTTTGTTGGAGAAACCAAACCTAATGTAGGATGCTGCCAGCGAACCAACGCTTCCATAGCTGTAATTTGTCCGCTGTGTAAATCAATCAGAGGTTGATAATAAACCAGCATTTCATTGCGCTCAAGCGCTCCACGTAATTCATTTTCTAAAGTTATTCGCTCCTGTAACTGAGCATTAATCTCCGGGGAATAGAATTGGTATTTGCTACGCCCTTGCTGCTTCGCTTGGTACAGTGCGATATGAGCCTGTTGCAAAAGTTGATCTACGCTATTACGCTCATTTATGCCATTAATTGTGATGCCGATGCTGACGGTGATATGAATCAAATTACCCTGTATAGAAAAGGGTTTGCTCAGGGTACTTAACAGCATCTGAGATAGCTTAATCACACTTTCAAAAGAAACAATGTCTATGCGGGCAATGGCAAATTCATCTCCACTCAAATGGGCAAGAATATCTGTTTGTGTCATACAGAGTGATAACCTCTGAGCGACTGCTCTTAACAACAAATTTGTTGTTTCATGCTCCAAACCATGACTCATAGCAGTGAAATCATCAATAGCTAGTAAAAAGATTGCTACAAAGCGCTGGTTATTTTCAGGTTGAGATAGAGTCTGATGGAGGCGATCGCGAAATAAATCGCGATTGGGCAATCCAGTTAGATCGTCATAATTACTGATGTAATGAATTAATTCATCTAATTTGTAAAGAGTTTGTGAAGTATCCGCCATCAATGTACCGGCTTCATCAGCAAAATCTGTGGGCAATTCAGATAAGGTTTTGGTGTTTAGATAATTTTGCAATGCCGCAGATGTCAAAATAACTGGTTTGAGCAGGTGGTGTAGTGCGTAGAGAGTGGCGGCTGTACCCGCTAAAGTAGCCAACAGAGCAATAAGCATCACTCGAATCGCCATCTCCAAGGAATAGGAGTTTGAGATAACGAAACTCAAGAGTAAGCTTAAAAGTGGTATGTGAGTACCCAAAAATGCCACCAACATGATTTTAGCGGTGTAACTTTTTTTGAGTAATGGAAAACTATCTAGAAACGAGTATAGATTGAGCTTGTGATTGAGCTGCATAAATTCTGTTTGATAGTTGGTAAATTAGTTCCGCGCTATTTTGGCAAAAAGTATTTTTGATTTACAATTCAGTGCGATTAGCTCTCATGGAACCCAACCCTGATAAGGTTATATATTATGCTTCCCAATCTAGGTTTCTATTTATATGTTTAACCATAAAGTTTATGTAAAACTTATCCATCAACAATTTCACAATAAATACGCACATCATTTTTATTTTTATTAGTTTTTCTTCCGGTGAGGTAATAATAAAAAATATATAAATTCGATTTTGTTAGTAAAAAATTATTTTTTATAACTAATGGCAGAGACACAGAAAATGCAAAGAGAGTAAAAAGATATTTTCACAAATGATTTTGGATTGCTATATTTTGTAAGGGCACAGCAAAGCTGTGCCCTTACGGCATGGTTATTTATCTAAAAATTGCTGTAAAGACGCAACAGATTATTTATTGCTAGAGCCTGAAAAGAGCCGATTTGTAACTTGCTCTAACACCTTTAATGCTGTTAATGAACCTCGAATCAACCGAGTAGCGGCAAAAGGTTGTCGAAGCATGGCGATCGCTAACGGAAAAGGGTTTAGAGAGCCATCAGAGTTAATTGCTGGTGTGAGATCGGGGATATTATGCTGACAATCGTCGCTAACTACTCGCAGCATTGCCACAGACACCCCAGCCGCATTGAAAAATTCTAAAGCGGTAAATCCTTCCATATCAACAACATCAGCCGCCAAAGTCTTACCCAAATGGCGTTTTTCGGCAGCAGACCAAATCACGCGATCGCTTGTCAGTGACTTGACCAAAGATACTTTTTCTGATAGGGAAGAGTGCAATTGTGCTGTAAAAGTGCGATCGCATTCTTGCTGCTTCCCCTGATAAATACAATTTTGATACAGCACAAGATCGCCAACTGTATAGCGATCGCTCAAGCTACCACATATACCCATAATTAGCACTCTGGATTTTGGAGTCAGAAATTGTGCTTGTTGTAGGTATTTGAGTAAAGGCTTCATCCCAACAGGTATGGCTACTATTGTTGGGATAGAGGCAGTAATGCCGCTTAATCCGCGACACACAGCTTTATATTCTGCTCCTTGAGGCACCAAAATTGTGTTAATGGGCAAAAGATTAGGCACTAGTCTCGATAGTTTCAAGTTTTAACGGTCAATTAATGTTTGAAGTAGACGGGCGTGGCGCGATTCTTCTTTGTGACAATAAGTAATATTACCGTTTAGTAGTAACCAAAATTCGCAAACCGAAGATGATTGCTGTAGCATGACTAAATAATTGTGTCATCCACACGATAATTTTCAAAGATGGTAAAGCTTCATAACTCCAAATCCGCACGAGAACTCTTCAATATTTCCAAATTGGCGATTCAATTTTCGTGGCTGACGGTGAGTTTTTGGATTGCCGTAACGGTAGCTGGAGTTCTAGCTTTCAGTTCCCTTAAGTATGCCTTGTTTCCAGATATTACCTTTCCAGTGGTGGTTGTAAATGCTACAGCTCCTCTGACAACTGCCCTGGATACAGAAGCGAAGCTCACTAAACCCCTAGAAGAACGCCTCCGCTCCCTAGAAGGACTGGAGAATATCCGCTCATCAACCTATCCTAGTCAAACAGCTGTTGCCCTTTCTTTTGCGGTTGGGACGAATTTAGAAACATCGACCAAAAAGGTTGAAACTGCCCTGAAGCAGTTGACTCTACCTCAAGGAGCGACTTCTAAAATTATTCCCCTAAATCTAAACGAGTCAGCCGCCATTAGTTATGCCATAGAGAGTCCTACACGGAATCTCAAAGATTTGACGAAGTTGGCGCAAGATGAGATTGTCAGTGCGATCGCTAAATTACCAGGAGTATTAAAAGTCTCACTACTAGGCGCTGCGACGGCAACTCCTCCGATAAATCCAGCGAATGCGAATGCAACAGTCCCCCAAGGTGGGGCGACATTAGTCCGGTTTAACGGTCAAGATGCACTCGCATTTCAGGTAATCAAACGCGGTAATGCTAATACTTTGGAAGTAGTGAGTCGGGTTGAGAAAGAAGTTCAAAGGCTACGTACCCTCAAAGATGTCAAACTCACCTTAGCTGCCACCCAAGCAGAATATATCCGCCAAGCCACCCAGTCAACAATCGATGCTTTATTGGAAGCAGTTTTGTTATCGATAGTGGTAATTTTTCCTTTTTTGTGGAATTGGCGGGCAACTCTAATCTCTGCCTTGGCGATTCCTACATCTTTATTGGCGACGTTTATCGTCATGGCGATTTTCGGCTTCAACCTGGAAACAATCACCCTGCTGGCTTTAGCTTTAGTGATTGGTAGTATTGTTGATGATGCGATCGTCGATGTGGAAAACATCATGCGACACGTTGACGATGGGGAAACTCCTCGCCAAGCAGCGCTTTTAGCGACAAATGAGATTGGGTTGACAGTTACCGCCGCCACTTTGACAGCAGTAGCAGTTTTTCTACCCATAGGTTTAATGGGTGGGGTAATCGGTCAGTTCTTCAAGCCTTTCGGCATAACTGTTTCAGCCGCGATGCTGGCTTCTATGCTAGTTGCTCGGACTTTATCTCCAGTTCTGGCTATCTACTGGCTCAAACCTAAATCCTCACTCTCTCCACGTCGAGAAGCAAAAATCTGGGTGGCGTTTACCCAATCTTACAGAAATTTGCTCAGTTGGTCTTTAAATCACCGCAAGATAGTTATCGGGTTAGCTGCACTCAGTTTCATCGCAGGTATAGCACTGATTCCACTAATTCCCAAAGGATTTATTCCCAAACTCGATCGCGGCGAATTTAATATTGCTTATACGGCTCCTTTGCCGAGTATTCCTAGTGGAGGAGAGGGGCAGGGGAGCAGCACTTCGGCTACGCTCAGTGACCGGGGAGCAGGGGAGCAGGGGGGCAGAGGGGCAGGGGAAGAAGGGATAAATCCCAGTCCCCAATCCCCAGTCCCCAGCCCCCAATCCCCAATCCCCAACCCTTTAAATGATTCTCTTGAGGTTGCGAAGAAATTAGAAAATGTAGTCAGAAAATCACCAGCAGTTGAAACAGTATTTACCACCGTTGGTTCTCGTGAGGGTGAACCAAATAAAGGGACACTATATGTAAAGTTAAAGGAAAACCGCACAATTACAACTGCGGAATTACAAGACCAGTTGCGCTCCTCCTTACCTGTTCTTTCTGGGGTAACTACTAGTGTTGAAGATATTCAATTTGTCGATTCTGGCGGTCAAAAACCCCTGCAAATAGCATTACAAGGTGATAATCTCCAAGCTTTGAGCAAAGCAGTCAAAGCAATTAAAGAAAGAATTCAAAGGCTACCGGGATTCGTTGATGTCACAGTTACAGGTGAAACGAATCCACAGGGCACGGTTTTTCAGATCGAGCGTCTGAATAATCAGCGGGTGGCCTACATCAGTGCTAATCTTGGCAAGGATCTGTCTTTGGGTGATGCCACTGACAAAGTGGTAGCTGAAGCAAACGCGGTGTTACCCTCTAATGTTTCTTTAAATTTAGGAGGAGACTCTGCTAACCAAAATAAGGTTTTTAGCAGTTTCGGCAGTACTTTAGCTCTATCTGCCCTATGTATTGTTGTGGTACTAATTTTACTATTCAAAAGCTGGGTAGACCCTTTAGTTATTGGTGTCTCTTTGCCTTTAGCACTAGTGGGGGCGATGTTGGCGCTACTAATTACCAAGAGCGACTTTGGTATGATCTCATTGATCGGTTTCGTCTTTTTGCTGGGGCTGGCAAATAAAAATGCTATTTTGCTTGTAGATTATATCAACCAGTTACGCAATGCTGGCTTAAACCGTACAGAGGCGATTCTCAACACCGGACTAGTGCGCCTCAGACCAATTATGATGACCACGGCCTCCACTATTTTAGGGATGCTGCCGATCGCATTGGGTTTGGGTGCTGGTTCCGAATTGCGATCGCCGATGGCTGTAGCGATCGCAGGTGGACTAGTAACTTCAACTATTCTCAGTTTGATTGTTGTGCCAGTAGTCTACACCATTTTGGATGATTGGTTTCCCCGGTTTAAGAAGAGGGGGAGCAGCAAAGCAGAGGAGCAGGGGGCAAGTTGATGCAGGTTTTTGTCACGGGGGGGACGGGTTTTATTGGCGCTCATTTGGTACGGTTGCTCCTACAAGAAGGATATGCCGTCAAAGCACTGGTACGCTCAACCAGCAATTTGGAGAATCTACGCGGTTTGGATGTGGAAATTGTCAAAGGCGATTTGAACGATCCAAATCTCTGGCAACAGATGGGAGGTTGTCAATATCTATTTCATGTAGCAGCTCATTATTCCCTCTGGCAGACAGACCGAGAATTACTCCACCGTTACAATGTCCTGGGTACGCGCAATGTGTTGGCAGCAGCTCGCAAAGCTAATATTGAGCGCACCGTCTACACCAGTTCAGTGGCAGCGATTGGGGTAGGATCGTCAGGGGAAGTTGTGGATGAAACACATCAGAGTCCCTTAGAAAAGTTGGTGGGTGACTATAAAAAGTCTAAGTTTTTGGCTGAACAAGAAGCGATGCAAGCCGTTGCTACAGGTCAGGAAGTAGTTATTGTCAATCCCAGCAGTCCGATTGGCTCGTTGGATATCAAACCTACCCCGACGGGTGATATAATCTTGCGGTTTTTACGACGGCAAATGCCCTTTTACTTGGATACTGGTCTAAATTTTATCGACGTGCGGGATGTGGCATGGGGGCATTTACTGGCTTTGCAAAGGGGTAAATCTGGCGATCGCTATATCTTAGGTCATCAAAACCTCAGTCTCAAGCAACTACTCGAACAACTCGCCGATATCACAGGTCTGAGCGCACCTCAACAAACAGTACCCGCTTGGTTGCCCCTCAGTGTTGCCTGGGTTGATGAAAAGATTCTCGCACCACTGGGTAAATCGCCCTCAGTACCATTGGATGGCGTTCGGATGGCAAAACAACCTATGTATTACAATGCTTCCAAGGCTGTACGAGAATTGGGTCTACCCCAATCTTCGCTAAATGCCGCACTCAAAGATTCTGTGGATTGGTTTGTTGCTCAAGGATATGTCAACCCCTCTGGGAAATTCAAAATTCAAAATTCACGCATTCAAAACTGAAGACCCCACAGATAAATCTTGGGGTTGAGAAAGTGGTGCATTTATCTTTAAAAGAGGAGCGATCGCAACAATGGCAGTTAATCTACAACAAGCTATGGATATTGGGAAGTATCTTGTTACACAGCGTTTGAAAGGACGCAAACGCTTCCCCTTAGTATTAATGTTGGAACCTCTTTTTCGGTGTAATCTCGCTTGTACTGGTTGTGGTAAAATCCAACATCCAAAGGAAATTTTAAAGCAAAATCTCACCCCAGAACAGTGTTTTGCGGCTGTGGAAGAGTGTGGCGCACCAGTTGTCTCAATTCCTGGTGGAGAACCTCTGCTACACCCCCAGATTGATGAGATTGTCCAGGGATTAATTGAGCGCAAGAAATATATTTACTTGTGTACCAATGGTTTGTTGTTAGAAAAGAGCCTGGATAAGTTTCAACCTTCTCCTTACCTCACTTTCAGCGTACATTTAGATGGAATGCGGGAATTACACGATCGCTGCGTCGATCGTAAAGGTGTTTTTGATATTGCTGTTAAAGCCATTCGCGCCGCTAAAGCTAAAGGCTTTCGTGTTACAACTAACACCACTATCTTTGAAGGTACTGAACCTAAAGATATGCAAGAGTTTTTCAACTTTCTGGAAACACTAAATACTGACGGGATGATGATTTCTCCCGGTTACAGTTACGAGTGGGCACCAGATCAAGATCATTTTCTCCACCGCGAACAAACCCGCGCCCTCTTCCGAGAAATTCTGGCTCCTTACAAAAGTGGTGAAAAAAACTGGAACTTCAATCACAATCCGTTGTTCCTAGATTTTCTCACTGGCGAGAAGGACTACGAATGCACGCCTTGGGGTAGCCCTAGTTATAGCGTTCTCGGTTGGCAAAAACCTTGCTATCTGCTAAACGAAGGTTATTACTCTACCTTTAAGGAACTACTCGCACAAACTGACTGGAGTCAATACGGCCAGAAGAGTGGTAATCCTAAATGTGCCGATTGTATGGTTCATTGTGGCTACGAACCCACCGCCGCAATGGATGCAATGCAGCCGCAAAATATGGCGCGTGCCCTTAGCAGTGTGTTTGGTAGGAATTAAAAAGTAGTAAATACTACATATTAAAGGGTGCTATACTTGCGCACCCTTTAAGGATTCTGATTGCCCGAAAATGTGTATAATAACATACAATATTTCAAGGAAAATGCTTATTTAGAGATATTGCGATCGCTCCCTCAGCCAAATTAGCCGAAATGCATCAGGAAAAATACTCATGCCATTTGTATCTGTTCGCGATCTGCAAATGTATTATGAGATTCGTGGCACTGGTCAACGCCTGCTCAGTATTAGTGGTACTGGAGTAGATTTGCAGCGATCGCCGACTATTTTTGACTCACCATTAGCCCCACACTTTGAAATCTTAGCCTACGATCAGCGCGGTCTGGGTCAAACCTCAAAACCTGATATTCCTTACACCATAGCAGATTACGCCGCCGATGCAGACTCTTTGTTAAATGCAGTCGGGTGGGAGAACGCTCATGTCATCGGAATTTCCTTTGGGGGTATGGTAGCCCAAGAGTTGGCACTGCGCTATCCACACCGCGTTAAACGTCTTGTTTTGGCCTGTACCAGTAGTGGCGGTGCTGGTGGGTCGTCATATCCACTACATGAACTCGCGAACCTTCCTACTGAAGAACTAGCTCATCGGCAAATCACAATTGCTGATACCCGTTGGCAAGAGGAAGCTTGGCTCTCTAGCCGAACTACACAATTTCAGGAATTAGTGAAGCTGACACTAGCAGTTTTTCAAGCGGGTACAGACCAACCAAGTCGTGAAGTTGGGCGTCGTCGCCAGCTTGAGGCTCGTGCTGCTCACGATACATATAATCGACTTTCTCAACTGCATATTCCTGTCTATATCTGCGGCGGTCATCACGATGGCATATCTCCTCCTGCCAATCTTGAGGCAATGCACAAACAGATACCAGGTTCGTATTTAGAGTTCTTTAAGGGTGGTCACGGCTTTCTTTACCAAGACTTCCAAGCATTCAAGCGCGTTATTGCCTTTCTCCAAAATAAATTTGAGTAATTTTACATAAGACATATCAGACATAACTACAAAGTTACAGTAACTACAACACCTATTGCCCTCCCACAAGAGCAGCGCTCGGCTCGTAAACTAAACATAGACCAAAATATGAAGTTATGTAAACAAATTTCACAAACATAACAATAATTTGTAATAAATAATGATACGGCAGCATTGTATAAAGAGAACTTGGAAGTAAAAAACAACATCTTAATCAGGTTTTCCAGTCGTTCATAGAAGTTTGAAGTTTTTTAACAAAAGTTTTAATCTGAAAGCCTGGAGATCGTAAACTTATTTCTGGGATGTCTGTTTTAAACCTTTCGTAACTCGTCAGGCAGTGCTGACATCAAAAATCAACTGAACCACTCAGTTTTGAGTCCAATTATTCTTAACCAAGCAAAGTAGGAGATTTAACGCAATGGTTTTAGATGCATTTGCAAAAGTAGTTTCCCAAGCTGATACACGTGGGGAATATCTCTCCGATGCACAATTGGATGCGTTGAGCGAACTAGTCAAAGATGGTAACAAGCGTACAGATGCCGTTAACCGGATTACCAGCAATGCATCTGCTCTTGTTGCTGCTGCCGCTCGTGATTTGTGGGCAGAACAACCCCAATTGATCACTCCTGGTGGTAATGCTTACACCAGCCGTCGCGCTGCTGCTTGCATTAGAGACTTGGACATCATTCTTCGCTATATCACCTACGCTATCTTTGCTGGCGATTCCAGCGTGCTAGATGACCGTGCCCTCAATGGTTTGCGGGAAACCTATTTAGCATTGGGAACCCCAGGAGCTTCAGTTGCTGTTGGTATTCAAAAGCTGAAACAAGCTTCTTTGGCCATTGTCAACGATACCAACAACATCACCAGAGGAGATTGCAGCGCTCTGTCATCTGAAATAGCTAGCTATTTCGATCGTGCTGCTGCTGCTGTGGCTTAAGCCAAGCATTGCTGATGTTGACTAAATAATTGTCCATAGGACAAAACAAAATTTCAACCATAAAGTTTGTAAAAGGGAGATAGCAAAATGTCAAAAACACCTCTAACTGAAGCAATTGCATCGGCTGATTCTCAAGGACGCTACCTCAGCAGCACCGAAATTCAAGTTGCTTTTGGTCGCTTCCGTCAAGCTCCAGCTAGCTTACAAGCAGCAAAAGCTTTAAGCGCCAATGCTCAACGCTTGACTGAAGGTGCTGCTCAAGCGGTGTATAACAAGTACCCTTACACCACTCAACAACAAGGGCCCAACTTCGCGGCTGATGCACGCGGCAAGAGCAAGTGTGTACGTGATGTCGGCTACTACTTGCGGATTATCACATACGCTTTAGTTGTTGGTGGCACAGGCCCCTTGGATGACTTCTTGATTTCTGGCTTGGCTGAAATCAACCGGACTTTTGATCTGTCTCCTAGCTGGTACATTGAAGCTCTCAAGTACATCAAAGCTAACCACGGTCTAAGCGGCGATCCAGGTGTTGAAGCAAATTCCTACATCGACTATGTAATCAATACTCTAAGCTAGAGTGTTTCTTTAGCCCGGAGAGGAAATCAGCTCTTATGACAAGTAAGTTCTATGAGTTGTTTATCTCTCCGGGCAGTTTTTTAAGAAAAACTAGCAGAAAACCCTGGAGAAAGAGGAACGTAGTTCTGTATTTTTTGCTTTAGAACAGGGATGAAAGCTGCCGACGTAGCACGGTATTTGCTACAAATTTGGGAAAGTTCACAACCCAGTGCCTCTTTTAAGCTACCGTCAATTGGCACAATATTTTTGTCAGTACAAGATTTAAACACCTACCCTCGGACTGGGGGAAAGTATACGCCCGAAATAACGTAAGGAGATATCACTACGCCCTAGTGGCAGATGTGGTGAGGCAGCGAGCGCAATCTTCTACCTTCTCTTAGGAGACGCTACGTGTTGGCGGAACGTTCCGTAAGGAAGGAAAGATGCTAGTGCAACGTTAGCGAGTCCGCGCCCCCTACAGGGAAGGAAGCTACGCGTAGTGTCTGACAGAGAACTTCTGAAGGTTTTTCTCTCCCATGAGGGACTGCCAAACTGATAAGGTGAGCCTGGGAACCTGTGGAAACAGGATATTAAGGCAGCTATGTCTTAAAAATCACCTGATTTAAAGTAAGGTGAGTGTCAATTTCAAAAAGACTGTTAAAAGACTAGAAAAAATTTTCTAAAAAGTTTTCAGTTTTGCAGTTAAAACTGAGGAGGTAAAAGATGGCAGCTTTGGGACAAGCAGCAAGATTAGGGATTGCAGCGTTTGAAAATTCAGCACCAGTAGAACTACGCCCTGATAGAACAGAAGCCGATGTGGCAGTGGTTATCCGGGCGGCTTACCGTCAGGTTTTGGGTAATGCATATCTACTAGAAGGAGACCGTCTAGAGAGTGCAGAATCACTATTGCAGCAAGGTGTAATCACCGTAAGGGGATTTGTGCTAGCCATTGCTCAATCAGAACTCTATCGGGATAAGTTTTTCTACTCCAACTCCCAAACTCGGTTTATCGAGTTGAATTATAAGCATTTATTGGGGCGTGCCCCAGAAGATGAGTCAGAGATTTCGTACCATGTTGAGCTTTACAACTCACAAGGTTATGAAGCTGAGATTAATTCCTACATTGACTCATTAGAATATCAAGAGAGTTTTGGCGAAAATATTGTGCCCTACTACAGAGGCTTTAAAAGTCAAGTAGGACAGAAAAATGTTGGTTATAGCCGACTGTTCCAACTTTATCGGGGTTATGCCAATAGCGATCGCGCTCAAGGACAAAAACAAGGACGCCTCACTTGGGAAGTAGCTAAAAATTTAGCTTCACCCATTTATCCAGTCTCTGCTGGAGCCTTAGCAGGTCTTTCTAGAGGCGATCGCGGCGAAACATACCGGATCAGAGTGTTACAAGCAGCTTCCCCAAACTCAGCTGTAGTAAGGCGCGGTACTGCGGAATTGATCGTACCCTACGAACAACTTTCTAGTAAATTGCAGCAGTTGAATCGCAAGGGCAGTAAGGTTATTAGCATTACAGCCGTATAAATAGGGAATTGGGGAATTAAGTGAGGAGTTAGGAGTGAGGAGTTAGAAGTGAGGAGTGAGGAGTTAGAAGTTATGAGTTTTAAATTCCTAACTATATCCCTACTCTTAAGTCCTAACTCTTAACTCCTAACTCCTAATTTTTCCAACTACTAATTACAAAAGGAAAATTACCAATGGCTATTACAACAGCAGCTTCCCGTCTGGGAACAGAACCTTTTAGCGATCAGTCTCCTGTGGAATTGCGTCCGAATGCAACCAAAGAAGACATCGAAAGAGTAATTGCTGCCGTCTATCGTCAAGTTTTGGGCAACAACTACATATTGGCATCCGATCGCCTAACAAGTGCTGAATCTATCCTGCGCGATGGAAAAATTACAGTGCAAGAGTTTGTGCGTCAAGTAGCTAAATCGGAACTGTACAAAACCAAATTTTTCTACGACAACTTCCAAACTCGCGTCATCGAACTGAACTACAAACATTTGTTAGGTCGTGCCCCTTATGATGAGTCTGATGTCGTCTATCACTTAGACTTGTATCAAACCAAAGGATATGAAGCCGACATCGATTCTTATATTGATTCGCCAGAGTATCAATCTAACTTTGGTGAAAATATAGTGCCTTACTATCGCGGCTTTGAAACCCAAACAGGACAAAAAACTGTCGGATTTACCCGGATATTTCAACTTTATCGCGGCTATGCCAGTAGCGATACCTCCCAACTCAAAGGCAAAGACACCCGCCTTGCCAGCGAACTAGGTCGCAATAGCGCATCCGTCATTGTTCCTCCCTCTGGTGCTTCTTCAGGCTTTTCATACGTTGCTTCTGAAAAAGGCGTTACCCCCAACAGTACTTTTGGTGGTGCGGGAACCTTTGGTAAAGAAGGCAGACTTTACCGCATTGAAGTAGCAGGTGTTTTTGGATCTGGGTATCCCAGCACACGCCGCGTCAATCAAGCGGTGGTTATACCTTATGAAGAACTATCTAGTTACTTCCAGAGAGTGGTAAAACAAGGTGGTAAAATAGCAAGTGTGAAACCCCTTTAGTGTCAATAGTCATTAGTCAATAGTCATTTTTAAGGGCAAACGACTAATGACGATCTAGAATTGGGAATTAATTTTATGGTTGGAGCAATTAGTAGTACGAGTAGTCGCTATTTTCGGTATGAAGTAGTGGGTTTGCGCCAAAGCGAAGAAACTGAAAAAACCAACTATCCTATTCGTTCTAGTGCTACTGTGTTTTTCACAGTACCTGAGAACCGGATGAATCAAGAAATGCAGCGGATTACTCGCTTGGGTGGCAAAATAGTCAGCATTCAGCCATTGAACGCTGAAGCTAAAACAAATAGCGAACAAAGCGATCCTCCTTCTTGATAATGAATTCTAGTCCGCAAAAATTTGAAGATTTATCACCGACAGGTAACTCTGGCGATGATGAATCTTTAACAGTAGAGCAAGCGATCGCTAATCTTGAGAGTGCAGATTTAGGTCTGCGCTTTTATGCTGCCTGGTGGTTGGGTAGGTTTCGGATCTGTGAAGCAGCTGCGGTTACAGGATTGATTAAAGCGTTAGAGGATGAAGCCGACAGGACACCAGAAGGCGGATATCCTCTGCGACGTAACGCAGCTAGGGCTTTAGGAAAACTAGGCGATCGTCAGGCAGTCTCACCTTTAATTGCGTGTTTAGACTGCTCAGATTTTTATGTTCGAGAAGCGGCGGTACAATCCTTAGAAATGCTGGGCGATCCAGTTTGCATTCCCGCCCTGATCGAGTTATTACAAGTAGGTTTGCAGGGAGAGCAGCTGATCTCAAAGCAGCCTGATTTATCTCAACCCTACGAGGCCATTTTGGAAGCCTTGGGAGCCTTGAGGGCAACTGAGTGCATCCCTTTGGTAAAACCATTTTTAGAACATCCAATCGAATTGGTGCAATATGCTGCCGCACGAGCGATGTATCAATTAACCCAAGAACCAGTTTATGGAGAACGGTTAGTAAAAGCTCTGGCAGGAGATAAATTGCAATTGCGTCGAGCAGTGTTAGCAGACTTGGGAGCGATTGGCTATCTACCCGCAGCAGATGCGATCGCCGAAACTCTTGCCGAAAATAGCCTGAAGCTAATTTCTCTTAAAGGATTACTAGAATATCAAGTTAAGCACACAGCAACAAGCACTTTGTCAGCAGGTGCGATAAAAGTGATAAATTTGATGGACTCGCTATTGTAGTCATAATTTCCCAGGCATTAGTTGTTATTAATACGCTTAAATTAACTGTTTACCACACATAAACCCCTAACATAGCTGCGAGATAAGGGCTAGGGGGTTTGTGTCTGATGTCAACTACGGAGGGCTTAAGCTACAATTGGCAGATCCCTAATGACTCATGGCAAATTATTATGAATAACAGTGACCTTGCTCAAATATTAATTCGTGCTGTGGAAGAAGCAGACTCTTCGGATCGCTTATTAGACGCAGTTCAGGAGTTAGCGGCAGCTGGTATTGAGGAATCTGTTCCCACTCTGATTGCAGCTTTAGGCTACAACAATCCAGGGGCAGCAGTGGCGGCAGTAGATGGACTAATTGCGATCGGGGAAGCCGCAGTACCCTCACTATTGGAACTAATTGATGACTACAACTACAGTGCTAGAGCCTGGGCTATTCGCGCCTTAGCGGGAATTGGCGATGTCCGGGCGCTGGATACCTTGTTAGAGGCAGCAAAAAACGATTTTTCCTTAAGCGTGCGGCGAGCAGCTGCTAGGGGATTAGGCACTTTGCGCTGGCAGCAATTACCTGCTGAGAAAGTGGAATCTGTTCAGACTCAGGTATTAGAGGCATTATTAGTAATTTCTCAAGATCCAGAGTGGATAGTGCGTTATGCAGCAGTGACGAGTTTAGAAACACTAGCGATCGCTATAGCAGTAACTTTACCCGATCAAGCGTCACGGATTACAAATCAACTTCAGCAAATACTCGATACCGATGCCGATGTGGGAGTTCGTACCCGCGTAAAATTTGCACAACAAAAAATTCAACAGCAACAACATCAAGAAATGTTTGCACCGAAAAGAAAGCTAGAAGACACTGAAGTGTCTGAAGTCCCTCATCGTGGTGGTGGCAGACGGTAAATCACCAGACACCATACTGCAAGCGCGGTATGGTGTTATGTCAAACTAACTAGGCGATAAAGATTGAATTTCTGCCTGGATATTGCCACGAGCAGATGGTTCGGCAAACTCTGACATTAAAGGCGTAAAATAAATACGCGATCGCTGTAAAAATTGTTCTAAAATTTTCTGACGACCTGTGATATAATCTGCCTCTGCCACCCAGCCATATTCCTGACGAATAGCATGGGCGTATTCTTGATAATCAACTTGGTTAGTAGCCAAAATCGCTAAATCTGCATCAACTAGGACTTGGCTATCATAGTCATTTACCGCAGCTTGGTGGTTTTTAGTGTTCAGAATCAGACGGGTGACAGTAGTTATAATACTTTCTGGAATACCCAAATTACTCAGCAACTCAAAAGCGTAGTCTGCACTTCGTTCTTCGTTATCTTTGGCTTCAGTGTCATACACTACATCGTGAAACCAGGCCGCTAGTTGAACAGCAGCTAGGTTATTGGTGTAGCCTTGCAAAACCTCAATTGTGCTGAGGACGCGATCGATGTGTTTCAGTGTATGGTAATAGCGATCGGGGGTAGAGTAAGCTTCAACCAAGAAATTAAAGGCTTTCTCAGCCGCTACTCGATCGACGCCAAAGGGTTGGAGTGTGTGTTGCCAGTTATAAAATAAAATATCCATAAATTTTTCTGTAGGCATAGAGGCAGTATACCCATTCTGAGTATTAGAAAAAATAAGTACATACTGTTAAAACAGCAGTAGAAGACTTCAAGTAGAACCTCACCTTCTAACTTTGCTACGAGAAAGAGAGGAAAAATTTTCTTCCCCTTACTTGTAGTAAAGGGTTAGGAGTGAGTTCACGCGAATATATTTACAAGTTATAAATCAATGAAACTTTGGAGTTTCGAGAATTGCTGGGTATTGCAACCACACCTACAGGAAGGGGAACCGTTAATTTCAAATATCAGCGGGATATGAGTGGTTCACTACTGTGATATCTGATACAGGTAAGTTATGATCGTGGGCATTAATTTTTTATTGTTAAGATGCCAGCTAAAATCATCCTTACCGTTATTCAAGGACAATTATTAGGACAGCAATATATTTTTGATTGCCGCAGTAGCTGCATAATCGGTAGAAGTCCAGATTGCAATCCCCAGTTACCAGATGATGAGAATCATCGGGGCATCTCCCGCTATCACTGTCTACTAGATATTAATCCTCCTGATATTCGGGTGCGGGACTTTGGTAGTAAAAATGGCACTTACATTAACGGTAAAAATATTGGACAACGCCAACGAAATCAAACGGCTGAAGAAGCTGTAAAATTCCAATTTCCAGAGTATGACTTACGAACAGGCGACGAAATCAATTTAGGTCACACTGTCTTTAAAGTTAGTATAGAAATACATCCAGATCGAGTAAATCTACCAACCTTCATCCCTGATGATGTTACTGTTAAAAATAACCCAGTACAACAAACTTATTTCTTAGACATCATCAAATACTTTCTGAAATTGGCTGAGAGTGGCGATCGCAACCTCAAAGCAATTAGCGGTTATAATCTTGTCAAACTTCTCAGCACGAGTGAATTCGGAGAAGTTTATTTAGCACAGCATAATCAGTCTGGCAAGTTCATAGCCTTAAAGGTCATGTTACCAGCAGTGGCGGCGAATGACTTCGCTGTGCAGATGTTTCTCCGGGAGACTGAAAACACCAAGGCTTTGCAACATCCTCATGTAGTGCAACTGATGGATTGTAGCTTCTCGGAAATTATCTTCTTTTTTACAATGGAATATTGTGAGATCGGTACTGTATGGGATTTCATGCAACAACTGGGTGGGCGATTGTCTGTTGATATTGCAGTACCGATTATTCTCCAAATTTTAGACGCTTTAGAATATGCCCACAATGTTGAACTTCCTTATGTCAAACTGGCTGATGGGAAGTTTGGCAAAGGTAAAGGTATAGTTCACCGCGACCTCAAACCGAGTAACATCTTCTTGACTAAGATTGACGGAAAGCTGGTGGCAAAAATCGGTGATTACGGCTTATCTAAGGCCTTTGACTTAGCTGGTTTAAGTGGTCAAACTTTGACTGGGACTCAAGCTGGTACTCCCGTTTTTATGCCGCGACAGCAGGTGCTTAACTTTAAATATGCCCAACCGGAGGTAGATATTTGGGCAGTTGCGGCTTGTCTCTACAATATGCTAACAGGTTGTTTCCCCCGCAACTTCATAGGCGACCCTTTTCTGGCAGTTTTACAGAATAATCCCATACCAATTCGCCAACGAGATGCAACAATTATGCAACCCCTAGCGCAGGTGATTGATTTGGCGTTGGTTGATAAGCCAGAAATTCACTTTAAGAGTGCAGCCGAATTTAAGCGGGCATTGTTAAGTGCGTTGTCATAGTCGAGTTTATAGCAGTTTTTATGTATTTAATCCACATCTGTCGTCGGGGCGCAATGCCCATTAGTGTCAACTTAAGGTTAAAGCCAGTCTAGAAAAAGCTTTTAGCAGATTATCTCGTTCCCAGTCTCCGACTGGGAATGTCCCTGATTGAGGCTCCGCCTCCCTCTCCTCGCGGCAGAGCCGCCAAGAGTAGCATTTCCAGCCAGAGGCTGAAAACGAGATTTTAAAAGGGTTTTGGCTTAAGTTGACATCAATGCACAATGCCTCTACGTTCGCCAAGCGTCCCGCAAGGAATATTTTTTAATTGCAAGTTCCTAGAACGCACGGCGTAACTACATCATTCAAAATCAATGAAATCCTTACGGTATAGTAATTCCGAATTCAGCATAATGGTGACAGCTAAATGAAAGCGTCAAAATAGAAGACACAGGCTTTGTACAAAAAGCCTTGCCTTGATTAACGGAGTTATTATCAGTGGTATTACAAGTACAAACAAGCACCTACGAAGCTAAAACCCAAGAAATTGCTAAACAACTTCTCGCCGCAACGCAGGAAAATCGTTCGTTTTTTTCTTCCCTGCGGGATCAAATGCGTTGGGATGATAAATTACTAGCTTGGGCAATGAGTAACCCTGGATTGCGGGTGCAGCTATTTCGCTTTATAGATACGCTACCGGCTTTGCATAGTAAATCAGAAATTGCCTCACATTTACAAGAATATTTAGGCGATGAATCTGTAGAATTGCCGGCAGCTTTGAAGGGAATGCTAAACTTTGCTAACCCCGACTCGATGCCTGGACAAGTTGCTGCTACAACCGTTGGGACAGCCGTTGAAACTCTTGCCCATAAATATATTTCTGGGGAAAATATTAAACAAGTCATCAAAACAGTTGAACGACTGCGAAAAGAGAAAATGGCTTTCACCATCGACTTACTTGGTGAAGCGGTTATTACCGAAGCGGAAGCGCAGTCTTATCTAGAACGCTATCTAGAATTAATGCAACAATTGGTGGAAGCATCGAAGAATTGGGCAGTTATTCCGGCGATTGATGAGGCTGATGGCGAACCGATACCAAAAGTTCAGGTTTCTGTGAAATTAACGGCGTTTTATTCCCAATTCGATCCATTAGATGCTAAAGGTAGTGAGGAGCGAGTTAGCGATCGCATTCGGATTCTCCTACGTCGTGCTAAAGAATTAGGCGCAGCTGTCCATTTTGATATGGAACAGTATGCCTATAAGGATATAACTCTCAGTATTCTGAAAAAACTCTTACTAGAAGAAGAATTTCGGCAACGCACAGATATTGGCATGACAATTCAAGCATATCTGCGTGATAGCGAACAAGATGCCAAAGACGTAATTTCTTGGTTGAAAGAACGCGGTTATCCCCTGACAATCCGCTTGGTGAAGGGCGCATATTGGGATCAAGAAACTATCAAAGCAGCGCAGAAGCATTGGCCACAGCCAGTTTACAACGACAAAGCCGCAACTGATGCTAACTTTGAAACCATCACTCAATTGTTGTTAGAAAATCATCAATATGTCTATTCTGCCATTGGTAGCCATAATGTGCGATCGCACTCTCGCGCCATTGCCATAGCTGAAAGTTTAAATGTCCCTCGTCGTCGCTTTGAGTTGCAAGTCCTCTACGGTATGGGAGATAAAGTTGCCAAGGCTTTGGTTGACAAGGGTTATCGGGTGAGAGTTTACTGTCCTTACGGTGAATTATTACCTGGAATGGCGTATTTAATTCGCCGATTGTTAGAAAATACCGCTAATAGTTCTTTTTTACGGCAAAATCTCGAAAATCGACCGATTGAAGAATTATTAGCGCCGCCAATTGTTAAAGAAGAAAACTCTTTAACTCCTAACTCCTCACTTCTAACTCCTAACTCCATTCCTAACTCTCATTTCTCCGGTGCTGCTGATACCGATTACGCCGAGGAAGAGGTGAGAAAGAAGGCAGCGCAAGCTTTCCAAAGCGTTCGTCAACAGTTGGGTAAAACATATTTACCACTGATTAATGGCGAGTATGTTAATCCGCCGGAATTTGTTGATTCTCTCAATCCTTCTAAGTTCAGTGAGGTAATTGGTAAAGTTGGGTTGATTAGCGTTGAACAAGCAGAACAGGCGATGCAAGCTGCGAAAGCCGCGTTTCCTGAATGGAAGAAAACACCAGCTAAACAACGCGCTGATATTTTGCGGAAAGCGGGTGATTTGATGGAACTCCGCCGTGCTGAACTTTCAGTTTGGATAGTTTTAGAAGTTGGGAAACCTGTTAAAGAAGCTGATGGAGAGGTTTCGGAAGCGATAGATTTCTGTCGGTATTACGCTGATGAGATAGAACGGTTAGACAAAGGTGTGAATTACGACATACCTGGCGAAACTAATCGTTATATTTACCAGCCACGAGGAATTGCTGTAGTGATTTCTCCCTGGAATTTCCCGCTAGCGATCGCTTGTGGAATGACTGTTGCAGCTTTGGTTTCGGGCAATTGCACTCTCCTCAAACCTGCGGAAACATCTTCTGTAATTGCAGCGAAACTCACAGAAATCTTGGTAGACGCTGGTTTTCCCAAAGGTGTATTTCAATACGTACCTGGTAAGGGTTCGCAAGTTGGCGCTCATTTGGTAAATCATCCAGATACTCATGTGATTGCTTTTACAGGTTCTCAAGAAGTCGGATGTCGAATTTACGCAGAAGCGGCAACGCTGAAACCCGGACAAAAGCACATGAAACGGGTGATTGCGGAAATGGGTGGCAAGAATGCCATTATTGTTGATGAAAGTGCTGATTTAGACCAAGCTGTTGTGGGGATAGTGCAGTCGGCATTTGGTTACAGCGGACAAAAATGTTCTGCTGCTTCCAGGGTGATTGTGCTGGAACCGATTTATGATGCCTTTGTGCAACGATTGGTAGAAGCAACAAAATCCTTGAACATTGGGGAAGCAGAGTTACCGAGTACACAAGTTGGGCCAGTGATTGATGCTAATGCCCGCGATCGCATTCGCGAGTATATTGAGAAGGGTAAGGCAGAAGCAGAAGTGGCGTTGGAATTACCAGCACCCGAACAAGGATATTTTATTGGCCCAGTCATCTTTAGTGAAGTATCGCCCAATGCGGTAATTTCTCAGGAAGAAATTTTTGGCCCTGTGCTGGCGGTAATTCGGGTAAAAGATTTCCAGGAAGCGTTAGCAGTTGCCAACGGTACAAATTACGCCTTAACTGGCGGACTTTATTCTAGAACACCTTCGCACATTCAGCAGGCAGAGACAGAGTTTGAAGTTGGGAATTTGTACATCAACCGCAATATTACCGGAGCGATCGTTGGACGGCAACCCTTTGGTGGATTCAAACTTTCGGGAGTAGGTTCTAAAGCAGGGGGCCCTGACTACTTACTGCAATTTTTAGAACCACGCGCGGTGACAGAAAATATTCAACGTCAAGGTTTTGCACCGATTGAAGGTGCAGATTAAACTAACGTGAATTCCACGGCTCATATAGTGTCCGTCAATTAGCACAATCAAAACATCTCTCTCTGATTTTACTGCGTAAAACCCTCCCTCTCCGAGTCCTACGGTGTACACACATCTTGGTAATGAAGCCCCAATCCTGGATTTACCCCTCTTAATCCCCCCGATGTATTGGGGGGAAATATCCGGTTCTCCCCCTTACCAAGGGGGAGTTAGAGGGGGTCAGAAGGACTTGTGTGTACACCGTAGCTCCGACTCAAAGAGGGACAGGCTTGCACTTTCGGTCAAAGCAGGGAGAGGTGCATCAAACTCACATTAAACTACAATAGGTAGTAACATCAAACAGAGTTTAATGAGTAATTTAGTTATAAAAGTTGCTGAATTACCTAAAGATTTTCCGGCAATTCAAGCAATTAGAAAATCAGTTTTTCAAGAAGAACAAGGGGTAGATCCCGCTTTAGAATTTGATGGCAAAGATGAAATATCCGATCATCTAATTGCTTATTTAAATGTGGAAGCTGTAGGTACTGCTAGAATCAGATATTTAGATGAGAAAACTGCCAAAATAGAAAGGTTAGCTGTTTTATCAACAGTTAGAGGGCAAGGTATTGGTAAAAAAATTATGGAAAATGCCCTACAGGTGATAGCTAACCAACATATTCCAGAAGTCGTAATTCATGCTCAAGAATATGTGAAAGATTTATACAAAAAACTGGATTTTGTAGAAGAAGGAGAAATATTTGAAGAAGCTAATATTCTCCATGTGAAAATGAGAAAAATATTTTCATAGTTAAAGTAAAATTATGTAGTAATTTTTTAAAGAAAATGTATGTTTATAAGCAATTAACTAAAATATTTCATTAGAATTGACTCTAGCTGAACTATACGAATTGGCTTGATAAGGTAGTCATCAAAACTACCTGGTAGTATGGCGATTTCCTCCTCTAAAGGTTCGCTAAAGGTCATCATCACAATCGGTAAATGTTCCCGATAAGGCTCTTTTCTAAGGATATTCAGCAAATTCCAGATATGAGCATCTTTTACTAACTGCAAATCAAAAAAAACTAAATCTGGTTGGAAGCTTTGTACCTGTTTCAAAAAGTCGTTACTATTATCTATCCACTTGACTTGGTAGCCAATTGTGTGGAGATAATCTTGCAATACTGTTGCTGTGTTTTCCTCTTCTTCTACAAGCAAAATAGTTTTATTTGTGGAGATGCCTGAAGGAGAGGAGGACGAGGTAAAGTTTGCTTCCTCTTCTGTCTCATCTATCTTATCTATCTCATTTGTCTCATCTTCCCTATTTTCCAGATGCTCTGGATTTGGTAGAAACAGAATGAACTGACTGCCCTTTCCTAAAGTTGATGTCACGGTAACATCTCCACCATGTAAACGCGCTAATTTCCGCGTCAAAGCCAAACCTAAACCAGTGCCTTCATACTGCCGATTTAACCGACTGTCAAGCTGTTTAAACGGTTCAAATAAAAATTGAAACTGACTTGAGTCTATACCAATGCCAGTATCTGAAACTGTAAACGTTATCCCTTGTGGCACTTTTTTGACTACCAGCGATACTTCGCCTGCTGGGGTGAATTTAATCGCATTAGTGAGCAAGTTGAGTAACATTTGCTTGATGCGCCGCTCATCAGCAATGCAAATATCAGCTTCTTGGTCAATTTCATGTGTGAGTTGCAATCCCTTTTCTGAGGCGCGATCGCGCACTGTCCAGATAGCATAATTACATATATCTACCACTGACAAAGATGATAATAACAGATCCTCTTTACCTGCTTCTACTTTAGATAAGTCAAGGATATCGTTAATCACTGCCAGTAGATGTTCGCCACTACTATATATACAACTTACATATTCGTTCTGCTTTTCATTTAGAGAACCAACTATTTCTTGTTGCAATAACTGTGACAAACCCATAATCGCATTCAGAGGTGTCCGCAACTCATGGCTCATGGTTGCTAAAAATTCAGTTTTTGCTCGATTGGCAGCTTCTGCTGCTTCTTGAGAGGCACGTAGTTTCAACTCTGTTTGTTTACGTTCAGTAATATCCTCAATCATCGCTAGAAAAAACTCAGGTTTACCATTGCTGCCTGGTATAACAGAAACAGAGATATGAGTCCAAAGTAAGTTACCATTTTGATGCTGGCAGCATCTTTCTATCTCAATACGATGTCTTTCGACAAGCTGTTTCTGATGTTTGGGGGGTTGTAAACCATCCCTCGAAGTTCTCTTTAAGTCTGTGCGAATTCCTGACATCAGTTGTTTGTAAAGTTTTAAATCCTCCCTTTCTATGGAAATGTAATCTGTAAAGCTCTTGCCGTATAACTCTTCTCGGCTGTATCCTAAAATCTCGCATAGTGCCAGATTAGTATCAACTATCTGCCCTTTCATATCTATCAGGCCAATGCCGATAGAGGAACGCTCAAAAATCGCCCGAAATTGTGCCTCACTCTGTCGCAGTGCTTCCTGTACGACGTTTCGCTCCCTCGCTTCTATAGCCAGTGTCACAAAATCTGCAATTGAGCCAGCAAAACTCTCTTCTTCTAAAGTCCATTGGCGACCTTCACCTATGTGTTCGTGACACACTACGCCTATCAAATGACCCTCTAGCCAAATTGGTGCGTCTAGTATAGATGTGATGCCCAAAGCTGATAGATAAGACTCGGATAATTCTTGGGTTCTGGAATCGTTTCTGGCATCATCTGCGGCAATAGTACGTTCCCCTTCTAAAGCCTGGAAATAAACAGGAAAATTTGTTTTTAAAAGCGAGTTACCAAAGGTATGCTTCTTAGTCCTAACATCATACAAATCAATGCATTCAATTTTTGAACGTTCTTCATTATATAACCATACCCCAACTCGCTCTACTAACAGCGTCTGAGCAGCAGTTTCTGTAATTTCCCTCAACACCGCATTGAGATTACCTTGCTGAAATGTCTTGCTTCTTGCCAGTTGCACCAGCATCTGGCTTTGTTTTCGCCGACTATTTTCTCTGATTCGTAAAGCCTCTTGGGCCTGGTTGTGCTCTGTTATATTTCTAGCTGACACCACCTGCATTAGTTGCCCTCAAGAAGAAATAATTTGGACTTGCAGTTCTACGGAAAAAGTAGAACTGTCTTTGTATAACTACAATTACTTGCTATGGTTTTTCATAACCGGAAAATATAATTTTTCTAACTAAATTTTATGATTCTGGCTAATTAGTTATAAGCTAGATTTTGCTGATTACTTCTGTTACTTCATACCAATAATTTTTGCCAGGGGATAATTAGCATTTCTAGTAATTTCACTATTAAGTAATTTTACTATCAAGTAGTATAAGTAGTATAGTATTTTTTATTTGAAACTGGGGAGTGCTAAAGACTTTTCCCAATACTCAATCCCTAGTACAATTTCTTGCTTAGTACTGACTAGCAAAATACCCTTGATTCTCCTAGAGAAAGATACCTAATGGCTCAAATTCTGCCAAACTTAAGGTAACGGCAGCTTTTGCGGAGGTGGAGCGATGACAGATAGTGATGTAAGAATTGTTTCCCTGATTCCCGGTGGAACAGAGATTTTAGCGACACTAGGATTGGTTGATGCTATTGTGGGGCGATCGCACGAATGCGATTACCCTCCAGAAATCCTCAATCGCCCCATTTGTACCCAAGCACGTTTAAACAGTGATGCCTCCAGCAGCCAAATTCACGACGACGTGAACAAGTTATTGCAATCTGCTCTGAGTATTTATGAAATCAAAACAGATGTTTTAGAGCAATTGCAGCCTACCCATATTCTCACTCAAGACCAGTGCGATGTTTGTGCTGTTAGCTTACACGATGTTGAAAAGGCAGTTGCTACACTCATTGACAGTAAACCTCAGATTATTTCTTTACAACCCAATATTCTCCAAGATGTTTGGGCTGACATTGAACGAGTCAGCAACACCTTTGGCGTAGACTCGGTAAAAGTCTTAGAAAATTTAGAAGCTCGCGTCAAAATTTGTCAGCAAAAAATCCAAGGACTTTCTTTAGATGAACTGCCTACTGTCGCTTGTATCGAGTGGATCGATCCTTTGATGATCGCCGCTAATTGGATTCCTGAATTAGTTAACTTAGCAGGAGGACAGTCTTTATTTTGCGCTACAGGTCAGCCTTCTCCGATCTTGCCTTGGGAAACACTATTAACAACTAATCCCGACATAATTGTTTTTATGCCTTGTGGCTTTGATTTAAACCGCACTCGCAAAGAAGCCAATTTATTAACTCAACGTCCAGAGTGGGAAAAACTACATGCTACCGAAACTGGTAGAGTCTACATTACTGATGGCAATTCTTATTTCAATCGTCCAGGGCCGCGACTGGTAGATTCTCTAGAAATTTTGGCAGAAATTTTGCATCCAGAAATTTTTCAATACGGCTACAAAGGAACTGCTTGGGAACGTTTGTAAAAAAGAATTCAGAACTCAGGAGCGGAGCCGGAGACGCTCCGCCTCCGGTCAGAATTCAGTATAAATTTAAGTCAGGCTGAGTGAGATTGGTTTAAAACCTTGATGCGTTCCAATCGCCTACAAAGACTAATTCTGATTTCTAGATTCTGGATTCTGGATTCTGAATTCTTCTTCAAGGTGTTTTTTCAGAATCTGCCGATGGTTCATTGTTAAATAACAGCAGACGTGCAGCAAGAATGGCAAATCCTACAGCCGCGATCACTTTTAAAACACGTGTAGGTAATAATTCGGCTACTGCACCCCCTGCTAACGATCCCAACAGGCTTGTCAACAGCAATGCACCTGCTGCACCGAAAAACACTGCACGCGGAGAATTAGAACGTCCTGAAAGTGCGATCGCCGCTAGCTGACTTTTGTCACCCAATTCTGATAAAAAAACCGTAATAAAGCTGAGTCCTAATAAATGCCAATCCATATAAATTAAGGAGCAGTGGGGAATTTTTCTAATGACCAATGACCAATGACCAATGACCAATGACCAATGACTAATGACCAATGACTAATAACTAGTAAATACATCCCAAAATAGCATTAGGGAAATTACCAACAACATTACGCCGGCTGATTTTTCTACAGTTTTCGGGCTGAGTCGATTGGCTATCCAACTACCTAAAAGTACACCTAATAAGCTGGTGGTTATTAGGGCTGCCGCCGAGCCGATAAATACCACCCACGGCGAATGAGATTGTGCGCTCATTAACAAAGTGGATAGCTGAGTTTTATCTCCAATTTCTGCTAGAAAAATGGTTACAAAAGTCGTACCAAAAATTACCAACGTTGATTGCTGCTTTTGAGGACTATCGGCAATTACAGGCTGAACCAAGGGAGCGATCGCAGGAGTTAAGTTAAAATCATTGCTGTCTTCCAGTTCTAGCTCGATCTCAGTGTGAGATATGCCAGAAATCTCCAAAGGTGCAGAATCAAGTTTCACAAGCAGTAGTTTTGGTTGCTAGGGTGTTTTCATATTTCTATCATTTTCTCAGATTTTTGTCATAAATTGCAATCTCACACAAAAAAAGCAGGGTTGGATGTCAAAGGCCAACAGCTTGGTCGAAGCGTAGTATTTCTAAACTGCGATCGCCATAAACTCCTTCTATTTGCTGGCGACAGCAGTCAATAGCAAAATCGTTGACTTCTTCTGGTTCAATCCCATACATATCTTGAAACACTTCTGATTCCACACGGCAGAAGCGCGGACGATTGGGGTAGATGCGACATTCTCGCGTAGTATGGTCGAAATTAACGCACCATCCCCCTTCACCTACCATGCTGAGGTAGAGTTCTAGTTCTGATGGAGAGAGGTACTCTTCCAAGTCTGGACGCTCTGCTGGATCGAGATTACAGCAGGCTCCACATTGCTTTACACATTGCCAAGTTGACATTTTGGATTAGGGATTGGGGACTGGGGATTGGGGATTGGGGAAGGTGGGGCCCCCTCTGGGGATAAGGGGTAATGGGGATTGGGGATTGGGAGCCAATACGGTTCGGTTAAGGTTTTTTGATGAAAATTTGAGATCGCAAAGACGCAATAAATCGCTATCAAAATGAAAGACTGATTATTGTAGAGAAGGCGATTCATCGCGTCTCTTGCCTTAACCGAACTAGTCCCCCCAGTCCCCAATGCCCAATCCCCCTATTTTACGTTTTTATATCTTTTCTTATAATTTTGTTAAGTAAATTAAATCTAACAGTCCATAGCCATATATGATCGATTTCGGGTTTTCTAATTTAAGTTATTGAATTTTTTAAGACTATTGGCAGGAGAAAAGGAAAAATGTTTGACGCTGTGTCTGACTTGTTTAACGCTTTTACTAGTATCAATTGGGAAGTTATTTTCCAATTGTTGTCCGTGGCGCTCATCGTGATTGCTGGCCCAGCAGTAATCTTTGTGCTGGCATTTCGCAACGGCAACCTATAAGAGTGCTGAGTGCTGACTAAGGAGTTAACAGTTAAGAGTTAGGAGTGAGAAGTTAATTAAGAATTCATAACTCATAACTCATAACTCAGCACTCAGTACTGATAACGCCTGAAGGGCAGCTTGGATAATATTGTCGTACTGTGGTTGAGAAATATTAACTTCTTTAGCGTTTTGACGATTAGTGCCCAGCAAACCAATTATATGTCCTGGCTGGATGGCTAAGACTTTACCTTCAGAATTTCTAATTCTTAATTCTGCTTCAATACCGTTTTTATAGAAACCACAAGTATATTGTCGCTGGTTGTATTCAAATGTGGTGCTTGACTGGATAGGTGGCGAAGCAAAAAATTGTTGAATCGGAATTGGCAGTCTGACTCCGATTAACTCTAGCTCAATGCTAGTGTTACCGTTAAAGTAATTTTCTCGCAATTTGTAAGCGATATCCACTCGCGGTGGTAAACGGAAGTAGTCGCCCCAACGCCAAGCGATCGCTTTGATTTTATACTCCTGATTATCTATAGTTTGGGCAACGGTCAGTTTGATGTGACCCTTACCAACGATTTTTTGCTCAACCACTTGAATATTAGGTGTCCAGAAAACTGGATCGGGGTTGTCCATACCGCAGGGATGTAGAGCATTAAGCTGTTGATAAAGCTGTTGATTGAGATGGTTGAGGTTGACTTCGGCATCAATTTTTAGCAGAGGCTTGAGATGTTGGGGTTCAAGACACTGGTTAGCAAACTCAATCAAACGCGATCGCACCATCTCTAAATTTTCTGCTGGTAAAGAGAATCCCCCGGCGGCCTTGTGTCCGCCAAATTTGCCTAGTAAATCGTGACAATATTCTAAAGCTTCAAACACATGAAACTCTGGAATTGAGCGTGCAGAACCGCGTATATGTCCCTCATCTTCATAAGTACCGATAAACACAGGAACACCGTAGCGTTCTACCAAACGAGAGGCGACAATCCCAATAACGCCATGATGCCAATTGGGTTGAACAACAATTAATACACGGTCTTTTTGTAGAGACGTAACAAATTCCGTCTCTACATAAGCGATCGCTTCTTGTTCAATTTGCTGACACATCTCTTGGCGAGAGGCGTTGACTTGTTCGCATTGCATTGCTCTTTCCAGCGCCACCCCCATATCATCTGTAGTCAGCAATTCAATCACAGTCTGGGGATTACCAATCCGACCAATAGCATTAATGCGCGGGCCCAAGCGAAACCCGATATCTTCAGGCTTCAGGGATTTGGGATTTTGAATTTTGGATTTTGGATTGGCAATTTTCTCCTCTGCTCCCCTGCTCCCCTGCTCCCCTGCTCCCTCATCTCTCGCCTGCACGCCGCCTACCTGAATCAACGCCTGTATTCCAGGTAAGTGGGATTTGGGTAAATGCTGTAAACCACGTTTCACCCAACGACGATTTACACCAGTTAAGGGGGCTAAATCTGCGATCGTTCCCAGTGTAAATAGTGCTAGCATCGGCTGGATCAAGCCCTTAGCCTGACCTAGCTGTTGTGCTAGAGAAACTGCCAAAATGTAAGCAACACCAACACCAGCAACACCCCGATAAGGTGAGGATTCGGCTATTAATTTGGGGTTGAGGATAGCGTTAGCTGGTGGTAATTTTTGGGGGATATCGTGGTGATCGGTGATAATTACTGCAAGACCAAGTTCTTTAGCTCTGGCAACTGGTTCAAACGCAGAGATACCATTATCTACAGTCAGAATTAATCCCACACCTTCGCTGTGGAATTCTTCAACTATGCGTTTATTAATACCATAACCTTCGTGCATCCGGCTGGGGATAGCATAATCTACTTGTGCGCCTAAAGTGCGGAGACTACGCAAAAGTAGAGCAGTACTAGTCATCCCATCAGCATCGTAGTCACCACAAATAGCAATTTTTGTTTGAGAAGCGATCGCATTTTCCAACAACTCTAAACTAATCGCCAAATCAGGGAAATCTTCTAACGGCGAAGGCAAAACTAAAGACTCTGGATTTAAAAATGCTTGTACCTGTTCTGGTGTTTCGATCCCCCGATTAATTAATAACTGGCTGATAATGGGTGAAAGATTTGTCAAAAACGCCAGATTTTGGGCAAATTCTGATTTTTGTGGATAAATTTGCCAGCGCTGATCGGGTAAACGCTTGCTAGGTTTTGATAGCTCAGATACAGGTCGGTGTAGCACAATACAAGTCAGGAGTTATTAGTTAGGAGTGTTGAATTTAAAATTTTTTCTTAACTCATAACTAATAACATTATTTGCTATCTAAAACACGTTTATTCTGCCATCATCCATAATATATAACGAGCGATCGCCAGGAGAGCGCCAAGTCGGACGGAGTTCCAGGCGCAATGTACCAAAGTTAAGTTTAGAGACAATCGCTTGTAGTGATAAACCTGTTTCGCTCCAAAATATCAAAGATGTATTTGGTTCTGTACCTTCTATTTGTCCTAAGTTTAATTTCTGCCCTGGACTCAAGGATATTGCATCAGTCTCGGAGGGTTTTTGAATTTTGATCGGGTTAGGTGTGCTATTTACAACTTCAACTCGGATGTGTTGCCCAGGTGTAAACTGAATTGGGTGCGACCCACACTTAGAGGCACAAGTTCGAGCTAAAGTAGCATTGGGATTATTGATTGATGCAACTAGAATTGTAGCTGCAACTAAAGCAAATGACAGAGGCTTAAACATAATACACAGTATAAGTACTAAACTGAAATATTACTTCAATTTAGTACTATTAAACCTCAGTATATTTTCCAAAATTACTTTGGTAATTCCCAGTTATTAAATTACTAATTACGAATTATTTTTTATAAGCATCTCCTCTCGCACCAATAGCGTAAATTTCGATGTCTCTCGAATCAATATCAACTGTAAAAATAATTCTGTTTTTACCTATACGTAGTCTGTAAAATCCCTCCCAATCACCTTTCATCTTTTTGATATCTAATTCTGTAAACGGGATAATGCCTTGGTCTTCGACAGCAATAATAATTCGCTTTATTTGCTCCCGAATATTTTCGACATCTTCGGGACTTGCTTTTTCTAAAAATTTAATCGCTTTTTTGCGAAACTTTATTGCCATATCTTACCCAATCGGTCATATCGATTACTTCATCCTCAGGATCATCTGAAGGTATACCAAATTCGGCTTCAAGTTCGCGTTGCTCATCATCACTTATGTAAGGAATAAGAATTTGGCAGAGTCGAAGTCTTTCTTCTTGTAGAACTTCACGCATAGTTTCTTTAATCAATGCTTTTAATTCTTGAATTTCCACTGTAGGTCTTTTTTTTATAGTTATATGTATATATATTACCTAGTCTCAGCTTTTAGTGGCAGGGAACTTATACGAAAAAACAAACTGCAAAAGTTGGAGGATTTCTTTCAAGGTATAAATTTTAGTAGATAGAAGTATTTTTTAAAGGGACATTGAGTTGACTCGATTTAGATGAAAGGGAAAAGGTTAAAAAGCAAAGGAATAATAGTTACTCAGAATTGAACTTGGCTTTTACCTTTCCCTTTCTGCTGTAATGTCTCTTTAACCAAACCGTCCACTGATATAATCTTCAGCTTCTTTGGTTTGAGGAGAACTGAACATTTGGGCTGTCGGATTAAACTCAACTAACTTTCCGCGACGTTTGCCATGCTCGTCAATTTCTGTATTGAAGAAAGCCGTGAAATCTGCGACTCTAGAAGCTTGCTGCATATTGTGTGTCACCATGATGATGGTGTATTGCTCCTTGAGTTCTAAGCAGAGTTCTTCTACTTGGCGACTAGAAATTGGGTCGAGAGCAGAACATGGTTCATCCATCAATAATACATCTGGCTTCATCGCGATCGCACGCGCAATACAAAGTCGTTGCTGTTGTCCGCCAGATAATGCAGTACCCTTCTCTTTGAGTTTATCCTTGACTTCATTCCAGATAGCAGCACGTCTGAGAGAATCTTCCACTAATTCATCGATGTTACCTTTATAACCGTTAGCACGCGGCCCAAAGGAAATATTTTCGTATATTGACTTGGGGAAAGGATTCGGTCTTTGAAAAACCATTCCGACTTGGCGGCGTAATTTTACAGAATTTATCTTAGGATCGTAAATATTGCGATCGCGATAATTCAGTCTACCCTCAACTTTAGCTCCAGGGATTAAATCATTCATCCGATTGAAGCAACGCAGAAGAGTACTTTTACCACATCCTGAAGGCCCAATAAAAGCAATAATTTGTTTATCAGGAATCTTTAAGTAGACATCTAAAAGTGCCAGAAATCCACCGTAATACACCTTCACACCTTCAACATTGAATACACCATTATCTTGGTCAATTGTGGCACTATCTGATTTACTTCTACTATTGCTATAAGTCATTTGGTTGAACTCCAATATCTATGAATCTATCCAAATTAGATATTTAATTACCTAATTTATTGAGAAGCGTTGTCGAATATAAATTGCAACACCATTTAAAGCTAAAATCAAAATTAACAACGCAATAATTGTGGCTGCTGCTGCACTAGCAAAACCCGGTTCGGGACGAGTTATATAACTGTAAATTTGAATGGGTAATGCCATAAATCTCTGAAACAAACCAGGGTTAAAGGTGAGAAAACCCACAGCACCTACAACAATCAGAGAAGCTGCATCACCTATAGCGCGAGATACAGAGATAATCACCCCCGTCAGAATACCGGGAACAGCATAAGGTATGACATGATTACTAATAGTTCGCCATTTTGTGACACCTAATCCATAAGAAGCATTTCTCAGAGAATCTGGAACAGCGCGAATTGCTTCTCTAGCCGTCACAATAATTACTGGTAAAGACAACAAAGATAAAGTCAATGCACCGGAAATCAAAGCAGGGCCAAACCCAAGCAAATAATTGAAAACCCCTAAACCCAGCAATCCATAGACGATAGAAGGTACACCCGCCAGATTACTGATATTAATCTCAATAATCGCTGTCCACCAAGCTTTAGGTGCATACTCTTCTAGATATAAAGCTGCTCCAACACCAATGGGGACAGTAACTAAAATCACAACCAACCCTAAAAGAATACTGCTGATAATTGCAGGGCGGATGCCACCTTGGTCAGGAAAACGAGAAGGAGTTTCCGTGAGAAAGCCGGGTGATAAAAATCTGCCTAATCCGTCTTTCAAAATATCAAAAAGTAGCAACGCTAGGACAAATAAACCAATCAGCAATCCTAACAAAAAAAGTACTTCAAATACTTTCCCTAATGTCTCTCTACTTTCAACATTATCGGTAAATTCTGCCGCAGAATCGAGAGAATCATCTTGTTGATAACTTGTAGCCATATCTATTTAGTCGTATTTTTCTTTAAAGCGATTAGCAATCCAGAAACTCACAATATTCAAAGCAAGGGTAAGTAGAAATAAAACAGCGCCTACAGCATATAATGTTTTGAAATTGAGGCTACCGCGCGGACTATCTCCACCAGAAATTTGTGCCATGTAGGCTGTCATTGTTTCTACTGATTCCGCAAAGTTGACAGTTAGTCTTGGTTGCTGTCCGGCGGCGATGAGGACAGTCATAGTTTCACCCACAGCTCGAGAAATACCCAAAATAATCGAGGCTATGATTCCAGAAAGCGCGGCTGGTAGAACTACTTTAAAAATGGTTTCCAGTTTAGTGATACCTAAAGCATAAGATCCTTCTCGCAAAGAACGCGGAACTGCTCGGATAGCATCTAAGCTGATAGAACCAACGGTAGGAGTAATCATTATCCCCATCATTAATCCCGCACTCAAAGCGTTGAATATTTCCAGAGGGATAACATTTCGCAGTAATGGTGTTAGGAACAACAGGGCAAAGTAACCATATACTACTGTAGGTACTCCTGCCAAAAGTTCCACTGCCGGACGTAAAATAGCTGCTACTTTGGGTTGAGCATACTCACTTAAATAAATCGCAGAAGATAAACCTAAAGGAATAGCAACCGCCATTGCAATAGCTGTAGTTAAAAAAGTGCCATTAATTAAGGGCCAAATGCCAAAATGTTTCTCTGCAAATAGAGGTGTCCATTTAGTATCAAGAAAGAATTTGGCAAAGGAAACTTCTTGGAAAAAACTGAATGTCTCCTGAAAAATAATTACGACAATACCAAAAGTAGTCAAAACCGAAACTAAAGCACAAGCAAATAAAATTACCGCAACAATCTTTTCAGATATATCTTCAGATGGATTTTTATCCAGAGACTGTCTGGATTGTAGATAAAGACCATCTTGAGAATTAGTATTTTGCATAAACAATTAACTTCTCACTAAAATTAAACTACTATGCCTGAGACTTTATTTAAATAAAGTTTGTGATCGGTTCACCTGGTTTTGCTTTTTTAAACTTTGTCCCAGTTTCACCAGTAGCAAATTTTTGTTTGACTTTGAGGTAAGCTTCATCAGGTAATGCTACATAACCTACACTATCTACCCACTTCCAAGAATTTTCTAGATAAAAATCTACAAATTCTTTGACTGCTGGCTTAGTATCTAAAGATTTTTTGCTGACATAGATGAACAGAGGACGAGACAAAGGTGTATAGATATTTTTAATTACATTATCCACCGGAACTGGTTTTTCACACTTTCCAGCAAGACTTTCTACAGCAACTAGATTCAGTTTTTCTTGATTTTGAATGTAGTAAGATATCCCAACATAACCCAGGGCTGTTACATCACCTGACACTCCTTGTACGAGAAGGTTTTGATTTTGAGTGGCAGTGTAGTCTGTACGGCCATTCTTGGCTTTGCCAGTCACAGCTTGAGTCATATAATCGAATGTTCCCGTATCAGAAGATGGAGCATATAGCTTTAGCTTTTCGTTAGGAAACTTGGGATTAACTTGATTCCATGCTAATATTTTGCCGTCTGATTTGCCGCCCCAAATCTTACCCAGTTCCTTAATAGTTAGACATTTGGCAAAATTATTTTTACGGTTGGTAATTACGGCGATGCCATCTAAAGCTACAGGCAACTCGACAAATTCAATATTCTTACTTTTACATTTTTTGATTTCTTCATCTCTAATGGTTCGAGAAGCACCAGCGATATCAATATCGCCATTACAAAATTTACTGAAACCACCACCAGTGCCACTTGAGGCAACGCTAACTTGAGCCTCAGGTTTAACTTTACCGTATTCTTCTGCAACTGCTAAAGAAATCGGAAAGCCTACAGCTGCACCATCAATACTCACTTGACTTTTCAATTCTTGCCCACCGTTACAACCACTGATACTGCTGGCAATAAGCATTAAAGATGTTAGGAAAAAGCTATCCTTAAATCGGCTACGAAAGCTCATAAAATTATTAATTTCAGTAAAATGACTGTAAATTGCTGCTTATGCTTGACTATCTGCAAATAAAAAATGCTGCATTAAAAAATACATATCATGCTTTATTTGCAGCTTGCACTTTGTCAAAAATTGCTCCATCTCCAAAAAACTTTTTCTGAATAATATCCCAGCCACCCAAATCTTGAGATGTGAATAAAGTTTTAATTGGCGGATGTTGTGATGCTACTTCTTGGCTAACGGTGGGATTAACAGGACGATATTGTAATTTAGCAAATTCCCGTTGAGCTTCTGTAGAATAAAGAAAATCAACAAATGCTTGTGCAACTTCTCTTGTACTGTGTTTATCGACGTTTTTATCAACTACCGCCACAGGATTATCAATAGAAATATTGACTTGAGGTACAACATAAGGCAACTTCGTCCCATTTTGTCCTGCCAAAATTACCTCATTTTCGTAGTTAATTAAAACATCTCCCTCACCTTTTTGGAAGAATAAATTGCTAGCCTCACGGGCATCTTTTGTTAGAGTCGGGATATTCTTATAAACTTTGGTGACATAATCTAGCGCTGTGGCTTCATCACCACCTGTTAGACTCACCGAACCCCAGAAAGCCAAGAATTCCCAGATAGCAATACCAGAAGTTTTTGGGTTGGCGGCAATCACTTTCACGCCATCTTTTGCTAAGTCTGCCCAAGTATTGATACCTTTTGGATTGCCTTCACGGGTGACGATCGCAGCAACCGATTTACTAACAATACCATTTCTCGGAGCTTCGGTTTCCCAACCTGATTTAATCAAACCTGCTTGTTGAATTTTGCTGACATCGAGAGGAAGTGCTAAGTGTACTATATCTGCTTCTTGCGAACCGTTAATGACAGCAGCCGCTTGAGCGCCAGAACCTCCATAACTTTGCTCAAATGTGACGTTTTGGTTGTGTTCTTGCTTCCACTTTTCGATAAACTTGGGAATTATTTGGTCATGAGCGGCTTTGGTAACAGAGAAAGATACAAGTTTTAGCTTAACATCATTTTTGCTAGCTGAACTGCTTCCAGAACAAGAGGCAACTGCTATACTCAAAAAAATACTTGTTAAAAACAGACTCACAAAGCTTTGTACACTGCGTCCATTCAACCAACTTTTAATTGCGTGTTGATACCGGAGTTGTATACTCTGCAAAGCTTTGATGACATAAGCCTGCATCCCTTGACTTAGAAATTTACTTAATTGTGTCGATTGCTGCGACTTGCTCATTAGAATCACCCCTAAATCTACGGTATTTCTACACGGATACCGTGATTATGAGAATTATAGGGTATATAGAATAATATTTATCATCTGGATTAATTTTTTTTTACTCAATGAGCAATTAACGATCAAAACTAGTAAATAAATCTGATTTACCAAGGCATTTTAGAAGACAGTTTTTTTGCTGGATAGCAAAACAATCTGATTGCATACATAATATTTGCTAAAAATATGTAATTATTAATACAAAACAATAATGAAGGCTCGATTTTATTTTGACACTTGGGAATTGACTCATATCTCAACTGCGACTCGTTGAATACCAACAAAGTCCACTGAATCGTGCTGTTCTTCCTCAAATTCTAAACAAAGTTCAATCGCTTCTCTAATCCGCTCCATTAACTCATCTAAAGTTTGGGCTTGCGTATGACAACCAGGAAGATTAGGGACGGAAGCAACAAAGTAGCCATCAGCATCTCGTTCGAGAATTACATTAAACTCTCGCTTCATCACTCTTCTTTTCTGAATTTATACTATATTAATTATTCTCTCATTATTGAAAGAGCGATCGCCCCTGTTATGAGAATATACGATCGGGCGATCGCTCACTTGTAAAAATACTCATACAGCTTTTTTGCGACTCTAACCAGTTCTCTAATTGCAAATTAGGTATATTTTCAAAATCTTTGATATTGTTTGTAACCAAAATATCATTACGAGAACGGACAACAGCAGCAATTAGTGCATCTACTTCTCCTGTTGGTCTACTAATTTGCCTCAATTCACTTTGGATTTTACCAAATTGTCTGGCAGCATCTATATCAAATGGCTCAATAGGTAATAGTTCAGTTAGTTGTGCTAGTGTTTATAAATTTTTTTCAACTTGTTTAGAACAGTAAACACCTTTGTAAAGTTCTGAAACTACTATTGTAGATAGATAGCATTGGCTGAAATAGCGATTGAATACAGGTACTACTTTGGAATTACCGTTAAGCAGTGCAATACAAATGTTAGTATCTAAGAGATACATTAGTCTTTATTCTATTTTTCTATTGAATTTATTACCCTTCCTTGGTAAGTATGACGCTGCTGGTTAATTTCAGCAAAGATATCTATCAACTCTGTTTGGTCTTGCCAAACTCCAAATAATTGATTCAATTTTGCTAGTTTCTGTTCATCTGTTAAGTCTAGTTTTGCTAGTACAGGTTCAGTAGCAGGTAGTTCTAGATTAACGATTATTTCTGCCCCATCAGGAATACTGTGAATTTGCTCTAATAATTCAATAGTTTGGCCGCGTTTGATTCCTCTAATTTGCATTATATGCTTACTCCTGTAATCTTTACTATTCAAATTTTAGATATTTTCTCATTACTTAATCTTAACTGATTAACTGATGTAGCGTAGACGCGTAGCTATTGGTCGCCAGACATCGCCCTTGTTGTGAGAATATACGATCAGGGCGATCGGGTTTAAGCACCCACCAACTGAGTCAGGCGTTTCAATATACGTAGCACGTCGTACAATTCATTTCCAGGGTTACGCATCAAAAAACCCTTTGATAAAGCATAACGTGGTGGATTTCCTTTCACTAATTTAACGAAAATAAACTCGCTTCCCGTAGCAATCATACCAAAACTAAGTTTATCATTATCTCGATTTCCTAACAGATAAGCAAGAATTTGTGCGAGTCCTTGTTCGACTGAAAACGAAGCTCTTTTAGACTCAATAATCATTAGCCAAAATTGCTCTTTTAAAACTAAGGTATCTATTCTACCTTTGATAATTACATCTTCATCTGGCACAGCAATATCTATAGATTCTTCTGATTTTACATAATACGGAGCTAGATAAAAATCCCCAATAAAAAGCAATGGGTCTACAACTGCCATTCTGACTACATCTTCTAGTAAAGGTGGGTAATTAATAAGATTAAAATAACCCGTTTTTACCTTATCTAAAAGTTGTTTATCTAAATCATTAATTTCTGGTAAATCTTCTTGCCATTCCCAAAAGAATGAGCCATCCAAAACTAACTCAATACCAAAGTTATCAATTAAATAACGTAAGTCGATGGCCTTTGCTGGGATTGTTTGCGTCATAATATTTTGGAGAGTGAAAAATAGGGCTTACACAAAATACCTCTATAACTCTGATTTCTCCGTGCCCTCCGCGCCTAGAAGAGTTCGTTATTCTATAAAAATTGTTAATTACGAATTACGAATTACGAATTATTTTATCCTACTCATTAGTTGCTGCTTCCAGCCAAACTTCCACTTCATCTGCTAGCAACTTTTGTGCTGCATCCATCATTGAAGTTGCGATATCTTTAAGGTCTTCGCGGTTATTCAAGTAAGTTTTTAAAGCTTCCATTGGGTCGATGCTACTACTCGCACTCAATTCAGGAATTCGGGGTCTAGCTAATTGACTGACTAATTCTGCTTGAATGGTGTAGGTATGAGCGGGACTTAAAGCAGTATGTAGAGAAGAACTGTCAATTAAATCCATCTGTTCGGAGCGGAGTTTGTAAATTAGCCGCACTACAGCATCTTGAATATCATACTTGGCGATCGCTTTCATTAACACCGCTTGCGGATCGTCTGCTTTTGAGACATCTACCTCAATGGTGCGGAAAGTCCGAACTGTCAAAGGACAAAATTCCCACTCAGCGCTTCCCCGCTCTAGTTCTATCATCACATAGCCTTTGTCTTCTTTTTCTTCACTAAAATCTACCCGCTCAATACTCCCTGGATAAATCACCGGCGGGTTGTTAGATTTATTCAGATTTTGGTGGCGGTGGACGTGTCCCAATGCTACATAATCAAAACAAGGTCGCGTCAGCAAAGATAAGGGCAGAGTAAAGCCTTTACCCACCGCCAAAAATCTTTCGGCACCCAAGCTAGCATTGTCAGCCATCAAGTGAGCCAAAAGGATAGTAGGTACATCTGGGTCAAGACGGCGAACTTCCCCTTCTAAAACAACTCGCAGACGTTCCGTTAATAGTTGGTTGACTTCCGCCAAAGATAAACCTTCAGTCTCTTGGCGAGTCATCAAAGTCGAACGAGTCAGCCAAGGCAGGGTGATTACTTGCACTTTGCCATTACAGGTTTCGATACAGTGCGTAGTTAATGTATCACCAACAACAAACCCTGGCACTCCCAAAGTGCGGTAAATATTTAAACTCGCCCCTCCCTGCCCTTGGGAATGTTGGTCGTGGTTGCCAACCAACAGCACTGTCGGAATATTGGCATCCATCAGACGGCGAAACTGGCTAGCAAACGCTTGTTGTACATAAGGCGGTGGTGTAGCATCCGGGAAAGCATCGCCACCAAATATCACCATATCAACGGCATCTGTCAGCGCTCGGTCAATACATATAGATAGAGTATTGACAAAATCCTCCAACCGTGTATTTAATCCCGTTTCTGGATTAATTCGTCCGTGGGAAAAGCCGCTTCCCATGTGGATATCGGAGAGATGGAGGATTTTAATCATATTTGTCCTTTGTTCTTAGTCATTTGTCCTTTGTCTAATACTAATTACAAATGACTAAATGAGTCCTTAACCGTTTGTCCTTTGTCATTTTTGACCAATGACTAATGACTAATGACAAATGACCAATGACTAAATATGAATTCCACATTCTGTTTTATCACTTCCCCGCCAGCGTCCGGCGCGTTCGTCTTCGCCTTCGCCTACTTTGGTGGTGATGGGTTGGTCGCCGATGCTGGGATAACCTTGGTCGTGGAGGGGGTTGTAGATGACTCC
The DNA here is from genome assembly GCF_034530775.1 of Nostoc sp. DedSLP04. Classification (NCBI taxonomy): domain Bacteria; kingdom Bacillati; phylum Cyanobacteriota; class Cyanophyceae; order Nostocales; family Nostocaceae; genus Nostoc; species Nostoc sp. DedSLP04. The sequence goes on from NZ_JAVRCL010000012.1 coordinate 103,220, forward strand.
ATGTTCAGCTACGTAAACCCAACTATCTTGGCGTGTCCAAGTAGCTATGGGATTTACTTTCAGCCGACCTTTATTATCAAATTCAAATATGGGCATATTTGCACGGGTTACTGCTTGGTCACGGCGGCGTCCGGTAATCCAAGCAACGCTGTTGAGTTCGTCTAAACCCCGTAATAATGGTTCAATTTTTGTAATATTGTGGAATTGGGCAATATCCGTGTCCCAAAGTTTGTCGCCGTATTTCGCTTCAAAGGCTTCGCGGGTGTCTACATCTGGAGTTTTGAAAGTTTGCAAATCCAGATTATAGATTTGTTTGGCTTTGGCAACTAATTCTAGGCTTTCAGGGAAGTGGTGCAAAGTGTCGAGAAAGATCACAGGAACGGGATGCTTCAGTTCGCTGTAAAGAATATGGGTAATTATCATGTCATCCACGTTAAAGGCGCTTGTTTGCACCAGCCCCGTTGGGATATTCTCTATAGACCATGCCAGTATGTCTTTGGGTGTGGCAGTTTCAAATTGCTCATTTAATTTTTCTAAGTCAAAAGCGATCGCTTGGTTTCTAGATGCCGTGGAGACTGTCATGATAATCTTCTATTCAAATATTTCTACCTTGATTAATATCGATCTTACTGCATCAAGACGCGTATTCCGCTCGGAGATAAGGTAATTATTTTGGGCGGAAAGTACTACATTTTGAAAATGGAGAATAGGACAAGAAAATAATTACGCTAAATGCTTGTTATAAATTATACAAAAGTATTTGCAATAGTTATTATTAAGAAACTTTACGGTAATTTAAGTTTTGCATTAGTTTTATAGATATTTATACTGATTTTGATATGGTTAAGGAACTATTAATAAAAGGGATTTTACTTAAATGAACAACGCAAAATTCAGCAATCCATTAGGTCAGTCTATAATTATGGGCGCTTTAATGATGTTAACCAGCGTTGGGGTTATTACAATCATGAACTTTTTCTAAGATTTAAGATTTCTCATTTTAGAAATAAGACTTCATATAGTCCCGCTCAAAACTGAGTGGGACTTTTACTTTTTTCATCCAGATCGATCGGTGTGTATTAATTTTCTGCTATCACTTTCGGCAGAAAATAATCCAAAAGCCGTGTTATTACGTAGTTTTGCACTCAGAAAATTTAGAATAGGGATGCGATCGCTATTTCCTTATTTCCTTTACCTTAGTGCCCGACTGGCGCTTTCGCTCCTGCACCGCCTTTACCCAGAAATAGCAACAGAGGTAATGAGCAAAGAAACCCTATCCCTACGACTCGAAAGCAATCTGCGTAAGATAAAACCGCAGCTTGAATATCTACTGTTTGACTCAATAAAGCTAGTGCTTGTTGTTGTGCTGTTGCCGCATCCATACCTTGACCTTGGAGTGCCCCGTTGAGCAAGTCGAGACGCTGACTGGTTTCTGGGTCATAAGGGCTAAGTTTTGCTAACAGCATAGCTCGATGAAAAACCTGTCGTCGGTCAAGCAGAGTAGTAAGTAGGGCAATGCCGATACTGCCACCTAGTTGTCGGGTAAGGTTGTAGAAACCAGAACCAGCAGAAACATCTTGTTTAGGTAGCGGGCCTAAAACTGCCAAACTCAAAGGGAGAAACATAAATACAGTAAAAGCTCCGCGCCATACCAATGGCCAAAATAAATCGTCTGTGCCGCTTTGTGGGGTAATTGCTGCTAGTTGAAACATGACTCCAGATGAGCCGACAGCGCCGATCGCAATTAAAAATCGGGCATCAACTATACTAGTCAGCTTGCCTAATAAAACCATCCCGATCGCAGACGCTAAAGCCCCAGGTGCTAATAATAGTCCTGTTTGTGTAGCCGTAAATTGCAGCACGCTCTGAGCAAATATCGGCACAGCAAACAGTGCGCCATAAAGCCCCATACCCACCACTGCTGAAAGAACGCTTCCCGCAGCTAAAGAACGGTGACGCAAAACTCTCAAATCCACAGCCGGGTGATCTGTTTTCAGTTCTCGCCAAATAAACAACCCCAAGCCGATAATACCGAGGATAGTCAGAGAAACGATGAAACTAGAGGAAAACCAATCGTCTGTTTCCCCTTCTTCTAATACAGTTTGTATGCTACCCACGGCCACGATTAAAAAGCCAATTCCCCACCAATCAACAGCTTGGTTCTTTGTATCGCTCTTATCTTTATTTTTTGGCAAAAACGCCAAAGACATCAGAACTGCAACGATCCCAAAGGGAATGTTGACAAAGAAAATCCAGCGCCAGCCTAAACCATCTACTAAAAATCCTCCTAAGGTTGGGCCAATTGCTGGCCCAGCAATTACACCCACGCCAAAAACTGCTTGGGCCAAACCTTGTTCAGCTGGGGGAAAAGTCTCAAATAAAATCGCTTGGGCTTTCGCTAGCAATCCGCCACCGCATAAACCTTGGAGAATTCGAGCCGCAATCAACATCGGTAGATTGAAGGACAGCCCACATAAAATAGAGGAAATCGTAAAACCAACTAGCGAGAAGATAAAGTAGGTTTTACGCCCAAAGTAATCTCCCAACCATGCAGATAAGGGAATTAAGACGACGTTAGCGATCGCATATCCGCTAACTACCCAACCCACTTCACTGACAGTTGCACCCAAGGTAGCTTGGATATCAGTGAGAGCGACGTTAACAATACTAGTATCAATTACTTCTAATATTGCACCAAGAGAAGCCGTAAATGCGATCGCCCACTTCAATGGCCCGTGGACATAACCAAATTGGTCAAAACTAGAACCTTTAATGTTGATAGCCATTATTTAGCACAAATAATATTTGGGAGATGTCAAGCAATGCCAAAGCTAAAATTAAGTATTGTATATATACGCTACGGTAGCGTATCATATAAAAACGGTCAAGAGAGTTTTTTCTGAAAAGTGGCAGAAATACCTATGCTAAAGATGGATGGTCATTGCTGCTGTTTTAGTGCGTGAGAATTGGGTTATAAAGCTTATTTGTTTCCCAGAAGCGATGTTCTATGCCCAACAGTGGAGTAAATGACCAAAAAGATATTGCTTGGGGATGATATTTTTATGAGTAAGCAAATCAACAGCACCTCTGGACGCCCACGCAGCATCCACGCCGACCAAGCGATTCTGCAAGCAACTTTGGATCTGCTTGCAGAGGTAGGATATGAAAGCATGAGTATAGAAGCGATCGCTTCTCGTGCTGGAGTTGGTAAAACAACCATCTATCGGCGTTATACTTCCAAAGAAGAACTAGTTGCAGACGCGATCGAAAGTCTCAGAGATGATTTAGCGATCCCCGATACCGGCAGCTTTTGGGGAGACATGGATATCCTGATTAAGAATGCCGCCAAAAAAATAGATAGTCCCCTTGGTCGTCAGACACTTGCACTGATTGTTAGTACAGCCTCTAGCAATCCTCAGTTTGCCGAGGTTTACTGGACAAAATATACAAAACTCAGACGTGAAGCCTTTTCTAAAATACTTAAACGTGCCAAGTCCAGAGGCGAAATTCACAATAATGCAGACGTAGACCTAATTATCGACCTTGTGAGCGGGTCACTATATTATGCACTGATCTTCAAACCCACAGCCGAGCCAGTGGAAGCATACATGCGCCGCACCATCAATCTTCTGCTCAAAGGTATTGGGAATTGGACATAGGGTAGGGTGTTGACTTTGGGTGTCTTGAGATGATATTTCTTCATACAAGATAGACACCTAAAAATATCGTGCCGTAAATTTTTATCTCGTGAAAGTTATTAAATAGAGTTTACAAAATATATAATATACTGTACTTAAGTATGTAATTTTCTGCTTAATCATCCATAAGCATAAGGTATCCATCGTAATGGCTAAACAGTCGGGTAAGTTAATTAGTCGCTTGATTGGGATTGGTAGTATTGCTCTTTCGACTGGCGCACTTGTTTTTACTGTAAATGTTTTTAATGGCAATACTCAGCAATCTAGTCAGGTTGAGCAACCTGTAAACGATACTGTTACTACAGTCAGTGAAAATAGCACGGCGATTAATGCTAGTACAAGTGGTAATAATAGCCCAGGAAAAGTAGAAGCTCCAAACAGTAACATTGTGGGGCGCGATGATAACCGCACTATAAACAATGTGCGTGAGCGACAAGTTAACACTACAAATTATACTGAGAATCGCAATAATAACAAGATAAATGGACGACAAATTAACACTGAAACTTATAATGAAAACTGTCCTAGTGCAAAACTGGATAGAGGTTCTTTGTGTACGAATAATGGCAGTGTGACGAATAATTTCTAACTATAAGGTAAAGATAGGAGTAGCAAAAATGAAAAAAAAGGGAAGTATGATTTTTACTTTTTCATCACTACTCCTATTTTCTCTGACTGGTATCGCCTATGCACAGCAAAGAAGTATTAATTGTCCTAAAAGTAATTTAGCTTATGGTGCTGTTTGTACGAATGAAGGAGGAGTAATAATTAACAATCAGAATGGAGGAACTATAAATATCCTCCAAGATACTCCATCTTCATCGTCATCAAGAGGTTCGATTAAAAATACGCAAGACCCTTTTGTGGTAGATAGATCACCAATAAGAAAGGAATCATTGATTTCAGATGAAAAACTACCGCGTTCATATCCAACTTTTGAAAATTTAACGATAGAAAGGTAATAAATAGAAAGGGAAAAAATGTTCAAAAGTGCATTGATTTTTTCTTTGATTCCTAGCTTAGTAAGCTTTACGCATCCATTTTTTGATAAATATCAAATACTGTCTCCTAATTTCAATAACAAAAATTCTCTCGCAACGTTAGGTAAAATCGTTTCTCAAATAAAAACTACAAAGGAAAATAATCCTAAACTTCTTGAGGTGGAAGGATTTGTGTTTGAACTGATAGGATGTAAACCAGGTGGATATAATGTAACTAACTGTGAATTAGCAGTAGAGAACAAACTGGAAAAAAGAAGACTTCAGATTGTAGTGGGTAAAACAAGAATAATAGATGATACAGGTAATGAACTAGTTGCCTCTCAAGCTAGTTTTGGATCTAAAAAGGGTAGGTATGGTATAATAAATGACATGTCAACAAATGTACCTATAAAAGCTAGTGTTACTTTTAGTGGACTTATAGGAGAAAATATAAATTTATTAGATATCTCTTGTTACAGCCACGGAAGTGGCCATTTTAATGCTGAGTTTAAGAAAAAATAGCATTATTATATATACCTTTTAAACTGTGTCGTTATCCTTTCAATTCATGTACACGCTGCCACTCTTGTTGTGTCACCTTATAGTTTGTACAGTTGGACTGACGAACTACCATCAAAGTCTTTAGCACAGAATCAAGCTTGAGGTCTTCGCGTAGCAGGGGCTTTTCTGCCAACTTGCTGGGAAAGCGAATTCTTGGCGCAAGGTTTAATACTAACGCGACTGGTATCAATACAATAGCCAATCTCAGGGGGGTTAGTGATAATCTTGGGGGACTCGATAATCTCTGCAATCGCATAAATCCCCGCCTTATCCTCAGATTTCCAAATCAGTACTCTATCACCAGAAGCCATGTCTTTGGCGTAGCGCGTTGTCAGTCAAGCATCTGCTCAAAGTTTCTAATGCTGTCTATAATACGGTAATATTTGGGGTTGCCTTGAAACATGTATGAGGAGATGAGGGAGCAAGGGAAGCAGGGGGAGAAGAACTGTTATTGATTGATCTATGCCCAATGCCCAATTTCCCAATTCCAACTTGTTGCAAAAATAACTTTTCATCATCGGTCATAAATGAGATGATGGATAAATTAGAGAAAAAGGTGAACAATTGTTATTTTTCTCCTTCCACTTCTGGTTGCAGAATCGCATCACAGTATTGAATGAGAGTTGTCAAGCGATCGCTAATCGTTTGAAGTCTCGTTTGTACAGTAGATGCTTGCCGCGCTCCTTGCAAAAACATCACATCTATTTCCAACAGGCGCAATTGCTTGCTCATCTCCGTTTGATAAGACTGCACTCGCCAGTTTTCATCAGCCAAAGGCACAATCTGTTGCCCGAAAAATTGCTGCAACGTGGCTACACGCTGCCGCAGTTCTGGCGCAGCGATTTGGGTAGTTGTGGCATCGGAGCGTAATTGCTCTAACAAAGTTACGAATGCCAGATATTTCTCACGGTTTAAAGACATCCAGTGCTAGTTAAGATAGTATTAATGTCAAGTAATTTTTCTTCTACAATAAACTTTCTTAAAGACTTATCAGCACTAAAAGCCTCAAATCGTAATTTGGGGCTTTATTTGCCATCAATGGATTTTCTTTAACGATCCTTGAAATTCAAACTGGATGACTACCACTGGCAATTGGAGAATCGTCCTTACACTGCTTTTTCCAACCCGTCTTTGGGCAACAGCATCTTTATCAGGGCGATGCTGCTAGTTTTATTTATCATTCACTTATCTACCGATCCATTCAAACCCAAATTGTATGAGCAGTATAGCGATAAATTCATCAGTTGACCTTGCCATTCCCGAATGGTTAAAAAAATGTTTGAAGGAGTCATCGACAACTAGCGGCGCAGCAGAAGATGACCGAAGACATAATGATGCGGTCTTAATTGGTCGGGCATTTGAATTTGCTTACCAACTGCATGAAGGTCAATACCGCAAATCGGGAGAACCATACATTGCTCATCCCATTGCTGTGGCTGAATTGCTGCGTGACTTGGGAGGCAGTGCTGCTATGATAGCAGCTGGATTTCTCCATGATGTCGTTGAAGATACAGAAGTTACAAGTCAAGAAATAGAAGAACGCTTTGGCCAAGAAGTGCGGCAATTGGTTGAAGGTGTCACCAAGCTTTCTAAAATCAATTTCACCAGCAAAACCGAAAGCCAAGCCGAAAACTTCCGGCGGATGTTTTTGGCAATGGCGCAAGATATTCGGGTAATTGTGGTGAAATTGGCAGATCGTTTGCATAATATGCGAACTTTACAATATATGTCAGAGGCCAGCCGCTGCCGCAGTGCCCAGGAAACGCGAGATATATTCGCACCTTTAGCCAATCGCTTGGGGATTTGGCGAATTAAATGGGAACTGGAAGATTTGGCTTTTAAGTATTTGGAACCGGAAGCTTACCGCCAAATGCAAGAGCATGTTTCTGAAAAACGCACGGCGCGAGAAGAGAAGTTGGTTAGAGCTACGAATATGTTGCAAGAGCGTTTGCAGCAAGCCGGAATCCACTTTCAGGAGATTAGCGGTCGCCCCAAGCACCTTTATAGCATTTATCAAAAAATGCACCGCCAGCAAAAGGAATTTCATGAAATTTACGATTTGGCAGCGCTGCGAATAATTGTTCAAACCAATGAAGAATGCTATCGGGCGTTGGCGGTGGTTCATGATGCTTTTCGCCCAATTCCTGGGAGATTTAAAGACTACATTGGACTGCCAAAGCCTAACCGTTACCAGTCGTTGCATACTGGGGTGATTGGATTAACTGGCCGTCCTTTAGAGGTGCAAATTCGGACAATCGAAATGCATCATATCGCCGAGTATGGGATTGCCGCTCATTGGAAGTATAAAGAAACAGGTGGTTCTAGCATTAGCCATTTGACAGCGACAGATGACAAGTTTACTTGGCTGCGGCAACTGCTGGAATGGCAAACCGATCTCAAGGATGCCCAAGAATATCTTGATAGCGTCAAAGATAATCTATTTGAAGATGATGTCTATGTCTTCACCCCTAAGGGGGATGTTGTGCCTTTAAGTCCCGGTGCTACCACTGTAGATTTTGCTTATCGCATTCATACAGAAGTCGGAAACCACTGTTCAGGGGCGCGGGTGAATGGGCGAATGGTGCCACTGTCAACGCGGCTGCACAATGGCGATATTGTAGAAGTTCTCACCCAAAAGAACTGCCATCCGAGTTTAGATTGGTTGAACTTTGTCAGAACTTCGGCAGCGAAATATCGGATAAAACAATGGTACAAGCGATCGCGCCGGGAAGAAAATGTTGCCCGTGGACGGGAATTGTTAGAAAAGGAACTGGGTAAAACTGGTTTTGATAGTTTGCTGAAGTCGGATGCGATGCAGATTGTCGCCGAAAAGTGTAACTACCACAGCGTAGAAGATTTACTCGCCGGTTTAGGTTACGGAGAGATTACCTTGAACCTAGTACTAAATCGCTGGCGAGAAGTAGCCAAGGGACAACAACCAGTTGCCACTGTGTCGCCATTTATCCCCAAAGAACCAGCGACATCAAAAGCTTTGCGAGATGCACCTGCAACTACCTCACGTTCCACTGATTCGCCAATTTTTGGGGTGGAAGGTTTGGTATATTATTTAGCTGGGTGTTGTACCCCGATTCCTGGCGAACCAATTATTGGTGTGGTAACGCGAGGTAGGGGGATTTCAATTCATCGCCAAGGCTGCCATAATCTGGAGACTGTGGAATATGAACGCTTAGTACCAGTTAGGTGGAACCCAGCCGCCGAAAATAGTGGTCGTCCGCACACGTACCCCGTAGATGTTCAAATTGAAGCCCTTGACCGTGTAGGGGTGCTAAAGGATATTTTGTCACGGTTAAGCGATCAAGGGATCAATGTCCGTCATGCCCAGGTGAAAACCTCTACTGGTCAACCAGCATTGATCGACTTAGGAATAGATATACGCGATCGCCCCCAGCTAGAGCAAGTGTTTGTCCAAATTAAGAAAATGAGCGACATTTTGAATATCCGCCGCGTCGGTCAAATTGACGAGTAGATGCGCCAGTTAGGTGCGTTAACGGAGTGTAACGCACCAGTTTAAGTTGCGATTTCACTTTCAAATTTCGCTGAAATAGTCAGCCGTGGTTATAGGTGAGCGCTTCTAATGGCAAAATTACAGTAAATGTAGATCCTTTTCCTAGCTGTGAATCTACTTTAATTTCACCATCCATTAACTGAACGAATCGAGAGACTATTGCTAAACCTAATCCTGTACCATCAGAATTTTGCACTTGGGGAGCAGTTACTTCCCGAAAATAGGGATTGAAGATTTGTGCTTGAGCATCTAAAGAAATACCAATACCACTATCAGTAATGGAGATAGCCCACTGCTGTTGAGATACCGTCCAACACTCCAAATGAATTGAACCAGATTCTGTGTAGCGAATTGCGTTACTGAGCAGATTTATTAGAATTTGCTGAAGCCGAAGCGGATCTGTGATAATTTGACTTGGGGCGCGATCGCATTCAACAACCAAGGATAATTCTTTAGTACGCGCTAATGGCTCAATCATCTCTAAAACAAAGTTGATTAAACTACGTACATCGGTTAAAGTAGGCTGCAATTTCATCTGTCCGGCATCATAGCGCGAAATTTCCAGAGTATCGTTAATTAACCGCACAAGAAGTCTACCACTCTTAAGAACTCGCTCGATACTTTCAAGATTTGCATAGGTGTCTTTGAGTTCTGATTGCTGACGCTGCTGGCGCAGAAATAAGTCTGCGTAACCGATGATTGAAGTCAGGGGCGTTTTCAGTTCATGAGCCAGATGAGAGAGACTATCTTTATTAGCGCGAACCAAACGAGTTAGTTCTTGATTAGTCAACCGTAACTGACTTTGGAGTTGTTTAAGCTCTTGTAATCGTCCTTGAGTATAACTATTAAAGCATCGCGCGATCGCTTCATCAATTACTGTATCAATCAGGCGAACAGCCCTTAGCACCTCTTGTGCAGATCCCTGTAATAAATCTTCTTCTAAAAAGGAAAAAATCACAAACCTGAGTAAACGATACTCTCGCGCAATTTCCTCTGGTTCAAATCCCTGTTGGGCGCGGAGTGTACCGTGTTCTAAACTTGCATCTACTACTGTCTGCAAATCGCTCGTTGCAGATTCAGAAAGTACTGTTGCTAATGCTGTCAAAACGCGGGGTAAGCTATCCCGTACAGCTTTGAAAGTAAGTTCATTAGTAGCTTCAATTTGTTCATCTTGGTAAACTGCTTCTACCCATCGATCGAGAATGGCATCACTTTTTGCAATTAGAGTCTGACTAAAATCCATCTTTTGCTCAACCCAACACAGCGAAGCCTCTTCCACTAGAGGTAGATTAGTACGTTTTATGTCAGTTCGCACCTGACAGAAGATAGAGGTTAGTGAAAAGACAGGTTCTTATTGAACTAATAACTTCAGCTTATTTCACCATAAATGCAAGAGCGATTTTAATACTAAAAGTTTCTCTTATCGATGTAGCATATACCCCAGTAATGATGGATGATTAATATTGATTAATTTGTCTATTTTTTCCAAATTTTATGCAACAGTTATTTCCTGGAGAGGTATTCGCCAACACTGCGGATTTTGACACTGGTATTCGCCAACTGTTACCGCGATACGATGAGATGTTAGAGGTAATTACCCGTTGTTTAACTTCTACAAGTCGGCGTATTTTAGAATTAGGTAGTGGTACAGGCGAACTTAGTCTCAAGATACTCAACCGCTTTCCAGATTCCCAAATAATTGCCCTAGATTACTCACCGAGAATGTTGCAATTTGCTCAAGATAAAATCACAGCAGCTGGATATCAACAACGCTGGACTGGTATACAAGCAGATTTTGGCGACTGGGCAAATAATCCAGAGAACTTGGATATTGGTAGCGAATTTGATGCTTGTGTCTCATCTTTGGCAATTCACCATCTCCAAGATGAGATGAAGTTGAAATTATTTGAGCGAATTGCTGCTAGCCTCACTCAAGACGGCTGTTTTTGGAATGCAGATCCTACCTTACCAGAATCACCAGCCTTAGCAGAAGTTTACAAAGCGGCACGAGAGGAATGGGCAATTGAACAGGGAATTAATTTGACAGAGATTCGCGCTAAACGTGCCACCAGCAGTTCTCAAGGTTACTCCAGTCAAGACCAGCTAGCTAGCTTAGATGCTCATTTACAAATGTTGAGCAAAGCTGGATTTAAGGCAGTTGCAGTACCTTGGAAATATTATGGTCTAGCGGTATTTGGTGGCTGTTTGTGAAAATTTTAAGTTTTGGATGCCTAGATTTGAGATTCCCCTGTCTCCAATAGGCATTTATAGAATTAACAACTTGATAGTAACAAAACAGCAATAAATAATATTATTTCTGTTGATAAGAACTAATATATAAACTCAATAGGCCTGTAAAGGAAGTCTTGCTAACTTACACAAGGGTTTTGACTGAAACTTGCGTTAATTAAGCTGGCTTGGTGTTTTTATACAATATTTCCACATCATAAGTAGCCGTGAGGATACTATCAATCCTCTACAGACCTATCCAAAAATACAGAGTAGAAAATTTTCTTCAAACAAGAAACCAGGAACACGCGATTTAGATTCGTTTTTCTGCTCCTTTCTCCAGTGGAGTTAAAGCCACTGTTTGCCATCACTTAGTTTCAAAAGGAGAATATCTTGGATGGCTCGAAATAAAAAGAAATCAGTCGGTTTCAAGCATGAGCAATCACCATACTCTAGATGCCCTATTTGTTGTATTATCCCACCCCATATACTAAAAAATGTCGTGGTCAATGGTAATCCCCAGCAACGTACTTGGGCATTTCATACATTAAATATTTCGGCACAATTTCAGGGACGGAGAAACGTCGTAGGTAATATCTCATTCGCGCCTTCTCCTGGTGAGAAACGCCGTACCATCTACGATGCCAAAAATGGGCAGCAACTTCCTGGTACGCTGGTGCGTGCTGAGGGCGATCCTCCCAGCAGCGATCCAGCAGTGAATGAAGCCTATGATGCTGCTGGTGCGACTTATGACTTGTTTAATGAGATGTTCGATCGCAATTCCATTGATGATAAAGGACTACGTTTAGACTCAAGTGTGCATTATGGTGTCAAATATGACAATGCCTTTTGGAACGGCGACCAAATGGTTTATGGTGATGGCGATGGAGAACTATTTCAACGCTTCACGAAATCAATTGATGTGATTGGGCATGAGTTAACTCACGGTATAACCCAGTACGAAGCAGGTTTACAGTATTATGGCGAACCTGGGGCACTGAATGAGTCATTTTCTGATGTCTTTGGTTCCTTGGTTAAACAAAAGACTAAAAATCAGACTGCACAAGAGGCAGATTGGCTGATTGGTGAAGGTCTTTTAGTACCGACTGTCAAAGGTGTTGCCCTCCGCTCTATGAAAACACCTGGAACAGCATACGATGACTCTGTAATGGGTAAAGATCCTCAACCAGCCCATGTGAAAGATAAATATACTGGTACTGAAGATAATGCTGGGGTACATATCAACTCAGGAATCCCTAACTATGCCTTTTATCTAGCGGCTGTTGAGATTGGTGGCTATGCCTGGGAAAAAGCTGGCAAAATATGGTATGTAGCTTTACGCGATCGCTTGCGTGCCAAAGCAGATTTTAAAAAAGCTGCCAGCGTCACCATTCAAGTTGCTGGCGAACTCTACGGTAATGACAGTAATGAGCAAAAAGCTGTGCGAAATGCTTGGCAAAAAGTAGGAGTTATTTAAAGTCAGGAGTGAGGAGTTAGGAGTTAGGAGTTTTTTCTTAACTTCTAACTCCTAACTCTTAACTTCTAACTTT